>JAUVPT010000125.1 GCA_030598525.1 Gemmatimonadota bacterium | reverse complement strand
GGCACGGCAGTGGGTGTCACCGCTGCGGCGGACACTCCTGGTTCCGCGACTTGGAGCACGCCCGTGACCGTCGCCACGACGGCGAAGAGAACCACAAGGACAAGACTGCGCATACGACCCTCCAGGGAATCGGGGATACGGCGGTCGGAGCTAAGAATGTCCTATCGTAATCGAGACAGGGCTTTTCTTGCAGTGTCCGCCGCGAAGGAGAACGGTGGCTCGGGGTTCCACCACAGCTCCTGGACACCCTGGTAGAGGATGGCAGCGAGACTGTCGGAACCGAGCCGCTCGGCCAGCCCCGCCGCCCGATACAGACTGAGAGGACGAAGACCCCAGCCATCATCGAACGTACCGATCGAGACCGGGCAACTCGCCGCCGCGCGGTAGGCGTCGAGGGCGACGGAGTCTGCTCCGACCGCAGCGGCCAGGACACCCCTCAGGTAGTAATCGCGGTGTCGTGTCCGACCTCGCTCCTGCCCCACGACGACCCGGGCGAGTTGCCGCTGTGCCTCTTCCCTTCTCCCCTGATCCGCGGCGATCAGACCGCGCCACACGTCGGGTACGACCAGGTCGTGCTCGTCCCATCCCTCGAACCAGGCAGCCCGGGCGCTCGCGTCGAGACTCAGGGCCGGACCCAGCCCCATCGATCGGAGCGCCGTCTGCCGGAGGAGCGCCGCCTGACGATCCGTGTACGCCGGAGTCGCCCACTCCCGTGCCAGCTCGGCGAAGGCTCGTGCGGTCTCGCCCCCACCGACTCCGGTAGCGCCAAAGACCCGAAGCCGCCCGATGGCCCCTCCGACCTGCCCCGCGAACACGAGGGTGCCGTCCGCCGGATCCTCAGCCGCGAACGAAGCCAGGGGCCAACCGGGGGCCAGGACCTCGACGGCTCGATCGGGCCTCCCTGTGGCCAGGAAGACGTTCGCCGCCGCACCGGGAGCCAGCGCGCCCCCTGCCTCGGCGTCGGCGCTCCGAAGCTCGGCCAGCGCCGCGTCGGCCAGCGACACGGCAGCGACCGGTTGGCCGGCCGCCAGGCTGAGCACCGCAAGCCGCACCCGGTCCTCCGGGGTCGTGTCACCCCGAAGCGCCAGCGCTCGCTCAACCCGCCGCAGGGCCTCACGCGAGAGATCTACCTCGGCCGTCGGCTCCGCATCGCATCGGAGTAGAGACTGTCTCCATAGAAGCTGCTCCGCCCACTCCTCGTGGGGCCTCGGCTGGTCCGGTTGAATCGAAGCCCAGCGCTGCAGGTACGATTCCGTGCGCGCCGCCCCGAGCAACGCCCGCTCACCGTCCGAGCTCGTGACCTCGTCCAGGCCGACCCACTGGATCGAGTCCCTCTCCACCGGACAGAAGGCTTCCTGGTTGCGGGCCTCACGCACGGCGTAAGGGGGAAGGAGGGGCCCGCCGGGCGGCTCATACGCGGGACAGCCTCGACCGAGCGCCGCGTCGGCGATCCGCCTGTCCAGGTCGAAGAGGTGCCCGTAGCTGAGCTGAAAGTCAGGCGACAGTCTCGCGGTGGTCTCGAAAGCGCGGCGGGCGACATTCAGATTGGAGCGCGGAATTGCGGCCGGGCCGTCCGCGTCGGTTAGCCACGGATCGGCGAACTCCACCGCGCCCAGCAGCAGCCAGGCCTCGGTATCCGTCGAGTCCCTCCCCAGGATCGCATGGTACGCGGCCCGGGCGGCCTCGTAGTCGCCCTCCCAGAAAGTGCGGAAGGCACTCACATGCTCCCGCAGGCCGGTACGCAGATCCCGCTCCTCCGCCAAACGCTCCGCCAGCCTGGTGAGGCGGGCGATTTCGGGCCCCAGGTCCACGATCCGCTCGGGGTTGCGCGATGTTTGCCAGTACAGAGTGAGGCCGAGGTAATGGTGCGGAAGAGCGAACAGCGAGTCGTCGGCGATCGCTTCCCGGAAGTGCTCCTCGGCCTCGGGGAGTCGCCACCCGTACAGGGCGTCCAGACCGTCCTGAAACTCCCGGTGCGCACGCGGATTCGGCGACTCGCTCCGCAGCGTCTCCAGCTGTGCGGGCTGGCCCCGAAGGTCGAGCACTTCCTGGGTTACCGGAGCGACCAGGGCGTCCAATTCGCCCGCGAGGCCGTGGACCGTGACCGACTGACGCACCGGATACCGCCCGGACACGTCGTACATGATCGCTTCGATGAACGCCGAGTCCCCTTCGACCTCGGCGGTCAAGGCGATCAACGTCCCGACTCGCTGACGCCGCGCCACTTCCATCCCCACATCGATCGAGGGAAGGGTCGGCCCGGAGACGCCCAGGTCGTACATGACACCGGTCAGCGCGAAATCAGGCACCACCCGGACCGTCTCCCAGCCCCGCAGCTGCCGGGTGAGGCGCGCGGCCGCACCTTCCGCCAACTCGGCTTCGTCGGAGGTCTCGGCCCGATGCGCGAATGGGAGAACCACGTAGGAGCCGCGAGGATCCTCCACCGCATATGCCGACTCGGGTGAACCCAGGCGCCAACCCAACTCGCCCGCGGCTATCCACGCCGCGGTAAAGAACAGACCCAGGCCGAGCAAGGCCGCGATTCCCGCCGGCCAACGGCGGCGACGCGGTTCATTGGCGATCGCCTCCAGTTCCCCTCTGTGGGCAGCCTCCGTCCGGTGCACACCTTCCGGCGTGATGTCGAAAGTCCACGCCAGGACCAGGGCAACCGGGAACCCGGCCAGTACGAGCAGCGTAATCACGGTCAGCACGTGCTGCGGCAGACCGAGCCCTCCGGCCAGAAGATCCGACGCCTCAAGCACGACGAACGCTATGCCCCCGTACACGGCGGCGATGCGAAACACTCTCCGACGCTTGAGGTCGGCCAGAAAGGTTTGCCAGGGAGGTGGGCGGTCACTCATGGAACGAAGATCGACCGCACCGGGCGGACGGGGCAAGGTTCGTGGCGGGGGGGTTGCGCGCCCCTGGTGGATCTATTAACTATTAAAAACGTAATAGCTAGTACTGAAGCAGGGGCCGCACGGCTCCTTGATCGATCAAGACAGGAGATCACGAGCGTGAGCATACGCCTGACCCACCGCGAACTGGATATCATGGCCGTATTATGGCGGCTTGGCTCCGGAACCGTGAACGAGGTGTGGGCCGAGATCGAGGATGACCTCGCCTACTCTACGGTCCTGACCATGCTGCGCACGCTCGAAGGCAAAGGCCACGTTCGACACGAGGTTCAGGGTAAGGCGTTTCGCTACTACCCGGTCACCCAGTCAGAGGACGCCGGCAGCGGCGCCCTCGACCGGGTACTCGACAAGATCTACCAGGGCTCGCGAGAACTCCTGGTCACCCGACTGCTGGCCGATGAAGAGGTCTCACCGGAGGAGTTGCGGCGGATTCGCGAACTCCTGGACGAGCGCCTCGGGGAGCTGGAATCATGATCGCGGCATGGATCGCCTACGGGCTCGTCGTGTCTGGGATTCTCTGTGTTGCGGCGGCCCTCACAGAGAGAGCCGCACGTTGGATCGGAGTACCGACCCGCTGGTCGTGGGCGACCGCGATTGGCCTCGGATGGACCCTGCCCTTCCTCGCCCGTTCTTCGGGGAACCCGGTGGCGAGCCTGAACGAACCAGTGAGAGTCATTGCCGGGCCCGCAGGTCAGGCCGGTGGCGACCTCGTTGGACAGCTCCTGGCCGTTCCGGGCCATCTGCTGGCGAGCCTCGCCGATACGTGGCGCGGCCTGACGACCGCGGCTGCCCTCATGGACCTGCCGCTGTTTCTGTTCTGGCTCGGTGCCGCCAGCCTCCTGCTTTCGGCAATGGCGATCACGTATCGGAGACTGCGGATAAGGGCCTGCGGTTGGCCGGAGCGGGACATTGAGGGGCACCCTGTGCGCGTCTCGGAAGATCTCGGACCGGCGGTGCTCGGCGTGCGGCGAGGCCAGGTGGTGCTGCCCCGCTGGGCCATCGAGTGCCCTCCGAACCACCGACGCCTCATCGTATTGCACGAAACGGAGCACTTGAGGGCCGGAGACGAGCGCCTGCTGTTCGCCGCTGTGATCGCCGTGGCCCTCATGCCGTGGAACTTGTGCGCCTGGTGGCAGCTGAGACGGCTGCGCCTGGCCGTAGAACTCGACTGCGATCGCCGTGTCCTGAGAACCGGTGTGCAGATCCGAGAGTACGCTTCCCTTCTGCTGGAGGCGGGAAGCCGACGCGGGGCCTCACCGATGACGGCCGCCGTGTTCGTCCATTTCCATTCTCAACTTGGGAGGAGGATTCGGGAGATGACGGAGAAGCGGAAAGGACCTCGATACGTGCCCGCTGCGCTGGCAGCGATGGGGGCGCTCGTCCTGCTCGTGGCAGCCTGCGAGACGCCGGGGCCCACGGACCCGGCGGACCTGCAAGAGATCACCGCGGGCAAGCAAGTCAGTCAGGTCGATCCGGCGGATGGTGCGGAACTGCACCGGATCATGGAAGAGGGAGGCGACGTCACGCTCGTGATCGAAGAAGTGGACGGAGAGACATACGTGATCGACGCCGTCAAGCTGAGTGAACTCCGGGAGCAGGGCCATGCCGAACTGCTGCTCAGGAAATTGAAGGAGCATGGTGAGGTCAAGCTCACGCTCGTCCACGAGGACGGCACGGAGAGCGCCAGCTTCGGCACCCTGCTCCACGCGGACGACCCCGCCGGCAACGAGTTGGTGGAATTCAAGTCGGAAGCGGAGGGAGAGTACCGGTTCGAAGCAGACGCGGGTCAGTCGACGCTCAAACTACGGACCGAGAAGCACGAGGCGCAGGCCAGGAAACTGAAGGCCGCCGAGATGGAGGCGAGGAAGAAGACGGAGGGTGGTTCTCGGTAGGCCGGTGGCGGGCGGGGGGCACGCGCCTCCCGCCCACCTTCAACAACTTGCTTACTCTTCCACGGTCTCCGGGTGACCCGCCGCAGTGCAATCCGCGTAGATCGTCTCGCCGTCCTTCTCTACGTACGCCTCCGGACCCTTCCCTCGGAAGGTGTAGGTTCCGTCGGAGTACTCCATTCCCGATGCCACTTCCTGCTGATCCAGCGGAAAGACCCCGTCCTCGACACGCAGCGCAGCCTGGCCCACGCCGGGTGCCACGGTCAGAGCGAAGCTCTTATCGTCCGCGCACTGGTACATGACGACCGAAACCTGACCGTGAGGGGCGTTCATCTCGCCCATGCCCTCGGGAGCTCCACCATCCGTCGCCGGCATCTCGGCAGCCGCCGTCTCAGCCTGCTCGTCAGCCGTCTCGGACGCGCAACCCACCGCGCCGACGAGGCCCGCCACCATCAGGACCGCGGTGATCTTCGATATCTGATTGCCCTGAAACATCTTCACGTCTCCGGTTGAGGAGCCTGCACCCCGGGGCGCGGCTCCATGAACAAGTCGTCGTCGCTGAGTTGCGGTGACGAATCGCGGATGATACCGACTCGGCGCGGTGAGAGAAACCTCGGCTGCAGCGGCGGTCCGCTCGGAAACCTCAGAAGAGCTTCCCGGCCAGGTCCGGGTCCTTGTCTGTTCGCGTCCCGATCTTGAGGAACGTGGCCAGTCGAACCGTTCCCTCGGCGTGCAGCGTCTCGTGGATCTGCCGCACCGCCGCGAAGATATCCTCGAGATCTCCTTCGACGTTGGTTCCGTAGGAGTGCAGCTGCGCCTGCAGGTCCGCCTC
>JAUVPT010000062.1 GCA_030598525.1 Gemmatimonadota bacterium | reverse complement strand
GCCGCCGCGGGGCTTTCACTCGACGTACATGATGTGCCGGGAGGATTACTTCTTCGTCTATCCCACGAAGCTGCGCGAGTACCAGGGGCGATACAGGGACAGCTTCCTGCACGGTGGCGTGAGTCCGGAAGAGATGGTCCTTCCGGTGGCGCTCCTTACTCCGAGATCCTGAGACCGTCCGCCATGTGGTCATCCTACGCCCGCCTGTTCCGCTATGTGGGGCCGTTCCTCGGGCTCCTTATCGGGGCGATCGCCCTGATGGTCGTTTCGGCGGCACTGGACGCATTCACGCTGGTGCTGCTGATCCCGTTCCTGCAGTCGCTCTTCGGGATGGAGATCCTGGCCGGAGCGAACATGAGCAGCCTCGAGCAGATCCTCGACGGCTGGTTCGGCGCCTGGATCCGTTCCGGGGATCCCCTGGATGGCCTGCGCAACGTGTGCCTCCTCGTGCTGGGGGCGCTGTTCTTCAAGAACGTGGCGCTGTATGGGGCCCGCCTTCTCACGGTCTACGTACAGGAGCACGTAGAGCGGCACATGCGGGACGGCGTGTATGGGCACCTTCAGTACCTCCCCCTGTCGTTCTTCGGCCGCATGAAGGTGGGCCAGCTCATTACGCGCGTGCTGAACGACACGAGGGAGGCCCGGACGGTCATCACGTTCGCGCTCACGGACGTCCTGCGGCAGGCGGTCACGGCCGTGACCTACCAGGCCTTCCTGCTCCTCATGTCATGGCAGCTCACCCTGGTGGCGCTGGTGACCGGACCCCTGGTCGCGGTGGGACTCAGTCCCATCCTGAGCCGCCTGAAGGGCAGCTACGGAAAGGCCTTTCAGCAGCGTGGAGAACTGGTATCCGTAGTCCAGGAGACCATCAGTGGCATCCGGCTCGTGAAGTCCTACGGGGCGGAGGAACACGAGCGGGAGCGATTCGGCGAAAGCTCGCATCGGTACGCTCGTCGCATGGTGCGCGCCAATGCGCTCAGCCAGGCCGCCGGCCCCATCTCGGAGACCCTTTCCACCGTCATCGCGCTGGTCCTCATCTGGATCGGCGCCAACATGGTCCTCGGCACGGGCACGCTGTCCGCCGAGGTGTTCATCGCGTTCGTCACGATGGCTGTTCGGCTCGTATCTCCCGTCAAGGCGCTGGCCCAGTTCCCGGCGAAGATGCAGCTTTCGCTGGCCGCCGCGGAGAGGTTCTTCGAGGTGCTGGATACGGAGGCCGAGCCGGCGCACGAGCCCGGCATGGAGCCCGCGCGCGCGCCGCGCGAGTCGATCCGGTTCGAGAACGTGGATTTCGAGTACGAGTCCGACCGTCCGGTCCTTCGCGGCATCGATTTCGAGGCCCGGCCCGGTGAGGTCGTGGCTCTCGTGGGGCCTTCCGGCGCAGGGAAGAGCACCCTGGTAGACCTGCTTCCGCGTTTCATCGATCCGACGGGTGGCCGGATCACGATGGACGGCCAGGACCTGAGGGACATTCCGCTCGGGACCCTCCGGTCACTGTTCGGCGTCGTGAGCCAGGAAACCGTGATCTTCCACGACACCGTTCGGGCCAACGTGAGCTATGGCGATGACCGCCCGGAGGACGAGATATGGGAGGCCATACGGGCGGCCAACGCCGAGGACTTCGTCCGCGAGCTGCCTGATGGCATCGACACGTTGCTCGGAGACCGGGGCGTCCGTCTCTCGGGAGGGCAGCGTCAGAGGGTGGGAATCGCGCGAGCCATTCTCCGGGATCCACCGCTCCTCATCCTGGACGAGGCGACCTCGTCTCTGGACACCGAGTCCGAGCAGTTGATCCAGGCGGCGCTGGAGCGTCTGCTGACCGGCCGGACCGTGTTCGTGATCGCTCACCGGCTTTCCACGATCAGCGGGGCGGACCGGATCCTCGCCCTCGAGGATGGACGCCTCGTAGAGTCGGGGACGCACGACGAGCTGTACGCGGCTGGCGGTCTGTACCGGCGCCTGAGCGATCTGCAGTTCGCCTCGCCGGCACCGGCGGTGGACCCTGGGGGATCGGCCGGGCTCCTCTAGGCGGCAGGTGGGGGGTCGGGAGGGGCGGAGTATCCCTGTTCCAGTTGGTCCCAATCCGCCAGCGCTTCGTCCAGTCCAAGCTTGAGAAATGATCGGCGCAGCCGCTGCAGGTTGGCGCGGGCCCGCCGTTCGGGGGCCGGACCCGTCTGCACGGCCACCCTGTCCAGGTCGATCACGAAAGCCGGTCCCTCCCCTTCCTCCGAGACCAGGATGTTGTGCGCGTTCAGGTCTGCGTGGACGCCGCCGGCTTCGTGCAGGAGCCGGATCGCCCGTCCCATCGATTCGAGCACCCTGGCCCTGGACGACTCCGATGCGGCCGCGAGGATCACGGCGGCAGGTGGTGCTTTCGGGATGCGGCGGGTCACCAGGCAGGCTTCGTATCCCGGGCGCATCGCGGACTGAACGGCAGCGAGCGCCTCCGGAACGGGCGCCCCACGTCTCCGCAGTCGATGCGTCGACACGAACTCCGAGAACGCCCGATCTCCCACGAAATAGCGGCGCCGGTTGATCTTCTCCACGAATCCGCCGCGCCGGTACGGCCGTACGACGGCCTCTCCGAGCGCTCCCGCCGTAACGATCCGCACCCCACCCCGTCCTCCGGTGAGCCCGCCCTCGGGACCGTCCGTTCCGGGCAGGGAAAGCCGTGGAGCGCGAGGGCAGTCCACGAGCCGGTGCCGGTGAAACGAATCGATGAAGTCGTTTCGCACTATGGCGGTCGTGCGGTCGTCGCGAATCACCGTGTATTCGCCGGCCATCCATTCGGGAAGCTGAACGCTCATGACCGGAAGATGACACGAATGTCAAGGTGGCGCGACGACCCTTCTCGTGCGGCCTGCCGGGGCTTACCTTGCCGCGCATGACGAACGTATCCGAGTCGAGACCGTATTGACCCGTCCGCCGCTCCAGGTTCTTCACGTCGAGTCGGGTCATGAATGGCGGCTCACCAGGAACCAGGTGGGCCTGCTGGTGGACGGACTTCGCCGTATTCCCCACGTGCAGCAGACCGTGGCTACGCTCGAGCGCTCGCGCCTCGATCGGTCGGTTCGGGACATGGGGATCCCGGTGATCTCGCTTCCGTGGTCCGTGGGCGCGGACCCCCGCGCGCTACGGACCCTGGCGCGGCAGGCCCGGCGGCGCTGGGATGTCGTACACGTCCATGACACCCACGCCCTTCGCCTGATGACCTATCTGGCGGCGCTCGAAGGGTCCCGGAGCAAGATCGTCGCGACACGCCGCACGGTGTCACGAACCCGATCCGCGTGGAAATGGCGTCGCGCCCACCTTGTACTGGCGGTTTCGGAGTCGGCTCGTGATTCGCTGATCGACGCTGGAGTGGAGCGCAGCCGAATCAGGGTCGTGCCCGAGGGTGTCGACGCGGACGGGTTGGAGAACCGGAAAGCAGGAGTTCTGAGGAGAACGGCAGGAGCGCAACCCGAGCACTTCCTCGTCGCTTCCCTCGCGGCGCTCGGGCCGGACAGGGATCACGCCACGCTGGTGCGGGCAGCGTCCCTGGTCGTGAGGAAATACCCGAACGCGCGGTTCGCGATCTTCGGCGACGGTCCGGAGCGGGGCCACCTCGAGAGTCTGATCGACAAGCTGGACCTGGAGGGGTGGGTCTGCCTGCCCGGATACGTGGAAGGCGCCCGCTCGTCCCTCGCAGACGTCGACCTGTTCGCGATGCCCTCACTCAGGGAGGAGCTGTCCACCGGCTGCCTGGAAGCCATGTGGGCGGGCGTTCCCGTCGTCATGACGGCGGTCGGCGACGGCAGGTTGCGGGCGGAGGGGATAGAGCCGGTTCGCCAGGGCGACCACATCGCGTTGGCGGAGGCGATCGGCCGATTCATCGACGAGCCCGATCACAGGGAGCGCGCGGGCGATAGAGCGAGCGCCTACGCGAGGGCTCACGGGGCCGCGGCGATGGTGGGTGCGACGATCGAGGCCTATGAAATCGTGTCCCAAATGGGTCGCAGGAGCCGATGAAGCTCCGGGACCTGGTGGAATACGTTCCGGCACGTGCAGCCGAGGCTGTCCTGGGGGCACTGCCGCGCGGCCCGGCCGATCGGTTGGGCCTCGGTGCCGGCAGCGCCGCGTGGCGGCTGGGCACCCGGCGCGAGGTGGTGGAGGAGCAGATCACGGCAGCGTTCCCCGACCGGGATCCGGAGTGGGTCGCGGAAACGACGAGGGCCTGCTACCGGCACTTCGGGCAGGAAATCGCGGCGATAGCCCGCATCGGGCGGTACGGCGGAGAATGCCTGCTCTCACGCTTTCCGGGTGGAGCTGAAGCCCTCGCCCTGCATCGTGAGGCCACCGGGGGTGGTGGGGCGATCATCGTGACGGGGCACATCGGCAACTGGGAAGCCGCCGGTGCGTATCTGGCTGCGGCTGGCCTCCCGATGGCCGCAGTCGTCAAGCGGCAGCGGAACCCGGCGTTCAACGATCGGATGCTGGAGACGCGGCGGCGCTCGGGCGTCGAGCCGATCTACATGCAGGATGCCCACACCAGGATCCCCGAGGCCCTGCGCGAAGGCAAGACAGTGGCCCTGGTGGCGGACCAGGACGCCGGCAGGAGAGGGGTGTTCGTTCCGTTCCTCGGCCGTGAGGCCTCGACGTTTCGGGGACCGGCCCGCCTCGCGCTTTCGCAGGACGTACCGCTATTCTTCGGCGCGGCCGTTCGTCTCGGGCCCGACTACGGTTGGGTGCTCGAGGCGATCGAGAAACCGCCCCCCGGCAAGGGCGCATTATCGGAGTACACGCGCCGCTGGGTCAGCCGGCTGGAGGCGCAGGTGCGCCTGCACCCGGAGCAATATTTCTGGTTCCACCGGCGCTGGAAGACACGGCCCCCGGGAACGACAGCCGGGGCGTGACGGTAACAGACACGACGAATGCTTCGCGAATCGTGTGATTCGTGGGACGTTGGATATCGAAAGGAGCGATGCGCGACGTGATTTACGTCACGCTTCCAGTACATAACGAAGAGCACACCATCGGCGTGCTGATGTGGAAGATCCGGAAGGTGTTTGCGGAGATGGGCCGCGACTTCCGGATTCTGGTCGTGGACGACGCGTCCACGGATGGCACCGCTGATGTGCTCGAGCCCTATCGGCGCGTCCTTCCGCTCACCGTGTTCCGCCACGCCACGCGGCGGGGATACGCGGCTTCGCTCGAGAGGCTGATCCGGGAGTCCGCAAAAGCGTCACGGTATCCGAAACGAGACGCGGTTCTGGTCATGCAGGCCGATTTCACGGACGGTCCGGAGATGATCCCAGAGATGCTGAGGCGCTTCCAGGGAGGGGCCGACCTGGTCGCCGGGAAATCGGTGGACGTTCGCCAGGCGCCTCGTGCGGTTCGGTTCGCGCGCATTGGGGCCGGGATGATCGTGAAACCCCAGGCTACGGTTTCCGAGGTGGACGATCCTTTCTGCGGATTCCGCCTGTACCGGCTGGTGGCCCTCAAGCGTGCCCTCAAGGACGTACCCGACGGCGGCGCCCTGCTGCGACACGAAGGATGGGCCTGCAGCCTGGAGCTGTTGGCGGCGGTCACGCCGCATCTGCGGAGCGCGACCCAGGTGGATATCGCCACGGACTACTCCCGGCGCTACCGGGGGAGCCGATTCCGGGCGATCGCCACTCTCTGGGGCCTGCTGCGAGCGTCGCGCGACCCCCGTCTCCGCCGCCGCAGACCCGCCGAGAGCCAGGCGTGAGATCAAGCAAGCTGGCAGGGCTTTTCCTGCCGCTCCTTGTCCTGCTGTCGATCGGCGGCCCACGACATGCCGGCGCCCAATCCACGACACCGGGCCCTGATCTGGTTCAGCCGTGGCGGTTTCCCGTCGGGGAGCGCATGGAGTTCTCCGTGAACTGGGGCCGGGTGCGGTTGGGCGAGGGCTCCATCGAGGTGGAGGCGATCGACTCGATCGACGGCCAGGAAGGCTACCGCGTCGCCATGGAAGCGTGGGGCGGTCCACCGTTCTACAGGGTACAGGACCGCCAGGTCAGCTGGATTCGCCCATATCCGCTCAGTTCGATCCGTTTCGAGCAGCGATTGAGCGAGGGGAGCTACAAACGGGACACCCGGTACTCGTTCGACCTCGAGGGCATGACGTACGACCGGCACGACATCGTCGAGGGCGAGTGGCGGCCCCGGGCCGACGAGACGGATGTGCCGATCCTCGCAGGGGCGTTGGATGATATCTCCTTCCTGTTCTTCGCGCGGTTGCTTCCGCTGGAAGTAGGAAAGCGGTACGAGTTCGATCGCTATTTCAAGGAGTCCGGGAATCCGGTCGTCGTCGAGGTCCTGCGGCGGGAAGAAATCCGCGTCCCCGCGGGCACGTTCCAGACGATCGTTCTGAGGCCGATCATCCAGACCGGCGGAGCGTTCGGTGATGGCGGCGAGGCGGAGCTGTACCTGACGGATGACGACCGGCGCGTGATCGTCCGCCTCAAGACGAGCATGGCGGTCGGGTCCGGCAATCTGTTCCTCACCGGATATGAGCCCGGTGACGGGGAGTTGATTCCGATCGAGGCTTCCGATTCCGCGGTGCCCGGGAATCCAGCGGAAGCCGGGGGAGACCTGCCTTGAGTGCCTCATCCGATCCCAGGGATGGAGTGCGCCGCGTACCGGTAGGTGAGCGGCCGAACAAGGTGTCATCCGGAGATTTCGCCCTTCCTCCTCCGGCCGGGTCCGGTGCCTTCGGCCAATTCTACGACTCGCTTCCGAGCATCCTGGCAGCCGATTCGCTGCGGGCCGTCGCGCGCGGAATCGCCTCGGCCGTGGCCCGCGATCGTGAGGTCGTCTGGATGCTCGGCGGCCACGTGGTGAAGACGGGCCTGTCGGTGGTTCTGATCGATCTCATGGAGCGTAGGGCGGTCACTCACCTGGCGGTGAACGGGGCCACGGTGATCCACGACTACGAGACCTGTCGCTGGGGCGGCACTTCGGAAGACGTGGAAGCCGGCCTGGCGGACGGCACGTTCGGCATGGCGCTCGAGACCGGCCGGGACATGAACATGGCGATTCGGCGGGGAATGGACGAAGGGCTCGGCCTGGGTGCGGCGCTGGCCACCGATCTCGAAGCGAGGGGGGACAACCAGCACCCCGAGCTGTCACTCATCCTGGCGTGTCACCGGCTGGGCGTTCCGCTTTCCGTGCACGTCGCGATCGGTGCCGACATCATTCACCAGCACCCCGAGGCGGATGGCGCCGCGATCGGCGAGACGTCCTACGCCGATTTCCTGGCGTTCGTGGAGACGCTGCGCGGGCTGGACGACGGTGGGGTCGCCATCAACGTGGGCTCGGCCGTGATCCTCCCCGAGGTGTTCCTGAAGGCGCTGACGATTTGTCGGAACCGGGACGACGGTGCGCCCCGGGGGTTCCTCACGGCCGACTTCGATATGATCCGCCAATACCGGCCGCGTGTGAACGTAGTGGAGCGGCCGACGCGCACCGGTGGAGGCAAAGGCTACCAGATCACGGGACATCACGAGATCATGGTGCCGCTCCTGGCGTGGGCCGTCGCCGAGGAGCTTTTGCGCTGATTCGCTGAATTTCCAGAGATTATCTATGGATTTGGAGTTCTGAGAGGCGCTTTGCGGCGTCATCCGGGCTCAGGTATATTAGGGAGGCAAGCCCCGGCGGCTGGGCGGCTCGACGCGAGAGCCGGTGGCACCGGGAGGGATTCAATCAAAAAGGAGGAGTTTTGTCACGCGGACGACAACAGCAGACGACGTTGGATCTGGCTCGCGATGAGCTGTTCAGTCATATTCAGCGATGTGGTGTTCTCGACGCCGAGGACTCGGAGCGTCAGGAGTGGATGTCGGACACGGTCGAGTACCTGCGCGAGCGGCACCCCGGTCTTTCCGACGGTGAAGTGGGCGAGCTCCAAGCAATCGGGCATAGATACTGTCAGCCGGCGATTCCGTTTGGTGTGTCCGAGGAGGAAGTCCCCCAAGCAGCTGTTTCCGAGGGGGAAGCCCCCCAGGCAGTTGTTTCCGAGGAGGAAGTCCCCCAGGCAGCTGTTTCCGAG
>JAUVPT010000259.1 GCA_030598525.1 Gemmatimonadota bacterium | reverse complement strand
CCGATCGGTACTACGTAAAACAGTTCGAGGAAGAGACGAACCTGAGAGCGTATGAGCTGGTGGACGTGAGTACATCGATGGGGTGGACCTCGAGCCCGGGTGCGCTTCCGACTAAACTGTGGTATGCCAAACATTTAGCAGCCTCTCTTTCACTTATTCTATTAAGACAAGGCGACGCCGTGGGCATGGCCGCGTTCCACGACGAAGTCGTGGCGCGGGTGGCCCCGAAGGGGGGGCCGCGTTCCTGGCATGAACTGCTCCGCAGATTGGCGCCGCTCGAAGCCCAGGGGAGCACATCGGCCCACACAGCGCTCCGTGACATCGCGGTCCGGCTGCGCCGACGAGGGCTCGTGGTCTTGTTGTCCGATCTCCTGGTGGACCCCGAAACCACGCGGACAGCGCTTCGCTTCCTACGGCATCAAGGACATGAAGTCCTCGTTTTCCACCTCATCGATCCGGGTGAGCGGGAGCTTCCGGCGGCGGGGGACACACGCCTCTTCGACCCCGAGTCCGGGGATGAACTCAACGTGAACATCGCCGACGTGCGTGTCGCGTACCGCGACGCCGTGAAGGATGCCCTAGGCGAGTGGGACCGGGGCCTACGCCCCCACGGGATCGACTACGTCGTGGTCGGAACCGAAACACCCCTCTCGAGGGCTCTGCGCTATTACCTCCGAAAGCGGGAACATCTCGGCTGATGGGATTTCTTTCGCCGATTTTTCTTTTGGCGGGCCTGGCGGTGGCGGTCCCGCTGATCCTGCATCTCTTCCATCGGCAGGACGCGAAGAGGATGGTCTTCCCGGCGCTCCAGTATCTCCTCCGGACTGAAAAGGAACACGCCCGTACGATCCGGTTTCGCCAACTTCTCCTTCTCCTTCTCCGGATAACGGCCATTCTACTCCTGGTAGCCGCTGGCGCTCGCCCGTTCCTGCGCGGAGGCGGCGGAGTCCACGACCCGACGGCAACCGTGCTGATCGTCGACAACTCAATGAGCTCTGGATTGATCAGAGGTGGCGCGCGTGTCCTGGACGTCCTCAAGGCCGTGGCGCTGAAAAGCATCGATCGTGCACGCGATGAGGACCGTGTCTGGCTGATCCGTGCTGGGGAGCCTTGGGGGTCGGCCATCACGGGGTCCCGGGCCGACGTGAGCGCCGCAGTATCGGAGACCGAGGCTACGGATGCGCGGGGAAATCTCGAGCGCGCGCTGGAGCGGGCCGTGGTACTCGCTTCAGGAGCCGGGCTCGCCGCGGCCGAAATCCATTTGATTTCCGATCTTCAGGCGTCTGCGTTCGACGGAACGGGCTCGCCGGTCCAAGGCGGGCCGGTGCCCGTCGTCGTGTTCGACGAGGGGTCGGGGGACAGGGAGAACGCGTACCTGGACAGCCTGATGATCGGGGGTGGCTTGCCTCCCTTGGCAAATCAACGAACCAGGCGCTCAATTCGCCTGGCCGGCGATGCGGACAGTGCGGATGTGCCTCTCCGCCTGGTGGTCGCCAATCGAATTCGGGGAGCGGCCACGGGCGGTGTGGGTATCTCCGCACTCTTACCCATCGGTCCCTTCGCGGCGGGTTATGTGGACGGTTACGTCGAGACCGATCCGGATAACCTTCGCGGAGACGACCGGAGATTTTTCGCGTTTCGTGTTCGCTCGGCTCCTACCCTTGCGATGTCCGGGTCCACTCCGTTTTTCCTGTCCGAAGCGATCCCGGTCCTGGTCGATGCGGGGCGCGTGCGTCCGGCGCCGATCGGTGACGCGGAAATCCTGATCAGCATAGCTGGCGCTGGAATGACCGAAGCGGTGAACGAGCGACGTGCGGTGGTCGTGGTACCCCCGACGGACCCCGCGCTCCTTCCCGGACTCAACCGCGCGCTTACCGCGGTAGGGATACCCTGGCGGTATGAACCCACATCCACCGTGGGGGAGGCCGGCGTCACCCGGTGGAACGGGCCCGTCAACTTGGACCAGGTGCGGATCCGATCCCATTACGCCCTGATACCGACCACACAAGGCCTGAATCAAGGAGTGTTGGCGAGCCTTTCGTCCGGCGATCCGTGGCTCGTGGAGGGCACGACTCCAAGAAGCGCCTACCTGCTCGTAGCCTCGGATTTGGACGAACAGTCTACGAACCTCCCGTTGACGGCAGCCCTGGTGCCGTTGATCGAGTGGATGGTGTCACGGTGGGGTGATACGCAGGGAACACAGGGGGGTGTGATCGCCGGCATGCCGATGGTGCCTCCCCCGGGAACGACGAGCATTCGAGACCCGGCGGGAACGCTTCACCCGGTGGATGACACGCAACCCTTCGCGACAACGCCCACCGCGGGTCTATACGAATTTCTGGCGGGTGATTCCACGATTCAGATGGTCGCCGTGAACGCCCCCGCCGAGGAATCTCTCCTGCTCCCGATCGAGACCGGCGCGCTGAGAGACCTTCTGCCCGGACCCTCCACGATGGTCAGCGACAGTGCCCGGTGGGCAAGAGCCGTGTTTTCGGCTGGACAAGGCCCAGAGATCTGGCGCTGGCTCCTTGTTGTGATGGCCCTGGTTCTCGTCGCCGAGAGTCTTGTCGCCGCCTCGGGACCGTCGTCGGCGACGGCCCGTTCCGGGGCGCCCCCTGCACTGCAGGAAACAGTGTTGGACTGACGTGTCTGGAAGCCTTCACCCCATCGTCCAAGCTCTGGGCACTTGCCCGGGTTTTCATCAACTCTGCCAGGCGCTGCCGGACCGAGGCGAGCGGCGCGTCCTGTCCGGAGCCATAGGCTCTGCCGCGACTGCATCGGTGGCGGCGCTGCACCACCATTTCCCCACCCGGCTCCTGGTCGTGGTCGCGCCCTCGCCCCAGCGAGCGATCGAGATCGAAGTGGATCTCGAGCTTCTTCTGGGCGAAGGCACGTCCTTCCTTTTTCCCCAACGCGAGGCACGCCCGTACGAGTCGAGCGAACCTCACCTTGAAATCGGGGCCCTTCGTGTCGAAGCCGTCGAGGCACTCCTCGGAGGACGGACCCGACTGCTCGTGACCACCCTACGAGCGTTGCAAGAACGTGCTCCGATCCCCGCTGAACTCGCGGATTTGCGAATGTCGCTTCGGGTGGGGGACGAGGTGGGGTTCCAGAATCTGATCGAGGATCTCACCGAACGGGGCTTCGAGCGCGTGCCGATCGTCGAGGAGGTCGGACAATTCGCGGTCCGTGGAGGCCTTCTCGATATTTTTTCGTTCGGCACACCGGAACCGATACGGGTCGAGTTCTGGGGTGACGAAATCGAGTCCATTCGCCGGCTGGACCCGGTTCGGGGCAAGGCCCTCGAGCAACTCGAACGGCATCCGGTCTACCCGAACTCGCACCACGTCACCCCGCGGGCGACGCTGCTCCGTGCCGTCGCCTCGATCAAGTCCGAGCTCGACCGCCACATCCCCGAGCTCGAAAGCGCCGGCAAGCTCCTCGAGGCCCAGCGGCTGCGCCAGCGCACTTCCTTCGACATCGAGATGCTTGAGCAGGTGGGCTACTGCCACGGCATCGAGAACTATTCCCGCCACCTGACGGGCCGCTCGCCGGGCGAGGCGCCTCCGACGTTGATGGACTACCTGCCCGCGGACACGCTCT
>JAUVPT010000186.1 GCA_030598525.1 Gemmatimonadota bacterium | reverse complement strand
GGCGACCATGCGCCGGCCCATAGTCTTCGCGCTCGGATTGATCACGTTGGCCGTTCCGGGATCGGGATACGGCCAGGAAAGCCAGGATGCGCTCGTCGGTCTGGACGTGTACGTCCGCGCGGCCATGGTAGACTGGGAAGTCCCGGGCCTGGCCATTGCCGTCGTCCAGGACGACTCGGTCCTGTTCGCCCGCGGCTACGGAATGCGAGAGTTGGGCCGTGACGATCCGGTGGACGAGCACACGTTGTTCGCGAACGCCTCCACGACAAAGGCGTTCACCGCCGCTGCAGCAGGAATGCTCGTGGACGAGGGTCGCCTCGAGTGGGATGAACCGGTGAGCGACCGGCTCCCGGAATTCGTCCTCCTGGATCCGTGGGTCACGAGCGAGATCACTCTGCGCGACCTGCTGACGCACCGGGTCGGGTTCGGGGATCCGAGCTTCCTCTGGTACGGCGCCGATTACGAGTTCGAAGACTATGCCACCCACCTGAGGTACCAGGAACCGACGTCCAGCTTCCGATCGTACTTCGCGTACAACAACATCGGCTACTCCGCTGCAGGTGAGATCACGGCGCGGGAAGCAGGAATGTCGTGGGACGATTTGATCCGAACGCGCATCCTGGACCCGCTCGGAATGGGGGAGACCCTGACGCGAGGCGCCGACTTGACGCCAGGCAGCAACGTGGCGATCCCACACGACATGGTGGCCGACACGCTGGCCTCGATTGGATGGAACGTCAGCTTTGGCGACAACATCGCTCCCGCCGGATCCATGTACTCCAGCGTCTTCGACATGACGCGCTGGATGCGCTTCCTCCTCGGCAGCTGCGAGTCGGAGGGCGAGAAGCTCCTGAGCGCCGAGTCGTGCGGGGAGTTGCTCAAACCCCAGGTGGTTCTTACGCCGAGCGAGTTCTATCCGAGCCAGGAGCTCACCGAACCGTGGTTCATCGGTTACTCGCTCGGTTGGTTCCTGCAGGACTACCGGGGCGAGAAGATGGCGTTTCACACCGGGAGCCTCGACGGCTACGTGGCTATCGTCGGTCTTCTTCCGGCGCGGCGAGCGGGGGTGGTCGTGTTCGCGAACCGCGACCATGCCGAGTTACGGCATGCGCTGATGCTACGCGTGTTCGACGCGCTCATCGGGCCTCCCACTCGAGACTGGAGTACCGTGCTGAAGGAGCTATACGACGAGCGAAGCCGGAAGCAGGAGGAATCGCGGGCGGAGAGCCGGGCTGGCCGCATACCGGACACCCGGCCGTCCGCTTCCCTGGAGTCGTACGTCGGCACGTGGGGCAACGACCTGTACGGCAAGGTCGAGGTGAAGCTGGAGGCCAGGAGAGGCGACGGAACGGAGTTCCATCTCGTCCTCGTCCGGTCAGAGCACCTGACGGCCGACCTCCACCACTGGCACCTGGACACGTTCGAGGCGCGGTGGAGGCCCGGCTGGTTGAGGCCGGAGTTGTTCACGTTTGAGATGGGGCCCACCGGCACGATAGATGTGCTGCGTCTCGGCGGTCAGGAGCTGCAACGACTGTCGGGTGACTGATGGCGCACGGCAGCCGCACTCCCGGCTTCCTTCCCCGGTAGCCGCCTACTTCTTCAGGCCGCGGATCTGACCGTCCAGGTTCCAGGCCGGATCGGGCCCGAGGCCCATGTGCGCGAGCGCCGTCACGGCCACATCAACGATCTCGGGCGGACAGTCGGTGCGTCCCGGTTCCACCGACGGGCCGCTGGCCAGGAAGAAGATCGTGGTCTCAGACGGCGAGTTCCCGCCGTGACCACCCGCATCGTTACGGCCGTGATCCGTGCTCATCAGGATGAGCCAGTCCTCTTCGCCGTATGTCGGCCGATCGCGCAGGGCCTGGAGCAGGAGGCCCACTCGTGTGTCCGCCCACTCGATGGCCGCCTTGTACTCCGGTGAGCGGGAGTTCGTCTCGTGAGCCACCACGTCGATGTCGCCTAGGTAGACGAACGCAGCGTCCACGTCTGTGTCACGCAGCTGCTCGACCGCCGCTTCGACGCTGAGAGAGTCCGCGTACCGGTAGCCGTCCGCCTCTCCATCGAAGTTGATCTTCACGTCGATGTCGTCGCTGAACAGGGGTCCGCCTGAGTCTGTCGTCCCCAGGGGAGGCCAATCCGACACTGCGAAAGTGTTGAGCTCCGGCCGCTCCCACTCGATCCGGGTGAGAAAGTCTGGATAGGTTTCGTAGTCGTTGCCCTCGAAGTTGTTGCTGTCCACCAGGTGCTTGTCGGTCCGGGCGCCGATGGTCATGCTCGACCAACCCGGACCGCTCACCGTTCGCACACGGGTCTTCGCCTCGTCCGAGAAAAAACCGGCGGCGGCAAGCGAGTCGATCACCGGGGTCTCCACCAGGGCCATGATGTCCACACGCACGCCATCCAACCCGATCAACAGGACTTTCTTTCGCAGAGCTTCCTCTTGGGCAAGGCCCGCCTGTGGCAGCAGGGCGGACGCGATAACGGCCAACAGGATGACGAAGGCTGAGCGGCGGTGCGGATTCATCGGATTCTCAACGTGATGGAGTAGTTTCCCCCCGAACAGGCACACGTAAAGATGTCCGGGGAACCCGGGCGTCGCCACCGGCTGGCCAGTGTTGAGGCGACAGGAAACCAACGCGTGGCAGGGCTGTACCAAGGACCATGGCTCGAAATACCCACTTTCCCACTTTTGCTCTAGGGCTCTGCATCCTGCTACTCGCAGGTTGCTCCGATGACGCGCCGTCCGATCCAGGGGGTGGAGATCTGCCGGAGCTACCCGAATGGGACGGGCGCCGCGAGTTCGTCGGGTCTTTGACGTTCGCTGGGCGGGAGCGTTCGTTCATCGGACATCTTCCGATCACCTACGATCACGAGCGACGGGTCCCGCTGCTACTCGCGTATCACGGCTCCGGCATGCACGCCGAGCTCATGCGGCAGGTGACGGGACTCGACTGGATCGCCAACGCTCACGGATTCGCGGTCATCTACCCGGACGCCTCGGACGGCTTCTTCCCGATTCCCTGCCCCGATTGCGAAAACGACGGACGGGACGGCTTCGAGGAGATCGACTTCGCGCGTGAGATGATCCGATGGACGAGCGAGACCTATGCCGTGCATCCTGACAGCGTGTACGCCACCGGCTTCTCGATGGGCGGTTTCTTCATCAACTACCTGGGATGCGCGCCGAACTCGCCGGTGCGGGGCATCGCCCCCGTCGCGGCCGGGGCCCGGGACGACTTCGACGACTTCTGCTCGATCCCCAGACCCACCGTGTTGATCGTCCACGCTCTCCAGGACTTCGTAGCGCCGATTGGTGGAGGTGAGAATTCCATGTCGATCGCGGAACTCGCGGACCTGTGGCGCACGCATGGCGGGTGCGACGCGACACCTGTTGACTGGGATTATCCGTCCGGGGCCACCGGGCTTCCGACCGTTCACGCCCGGAGATGGCACGGTTGCGTGGGAAAGGGACCCGTTCGCCTGGACGTGATCGACGGCGCGGGGCACCGGTGGCTCACAGCATCCGACAATGCCAACGGAGTCGACATCGGCGAGATCATCGCCGATTACTTCTTTCCTTTAGCCCCGTGACACCAAACTCCGTTCGGGAGTGGCACGAGAAGCTCCTTTCAGAGATCGAGCGTCTCGCGGACCCCGCCTACCGGGAGGGGTCTCTCATGGTGGCGCCCACGGCGCAGCGAGTCCACGGCATTCGCACGCCTGACAACCGTCGCCTCGCCCGCACATGGCGCCGGGCCCACCGGGAAACCGATCCAGAACTGGTCCTCTCTCTGGTCGAGTCACTGTGGAACGCCGAGTCCCGCGACGAGCGGGCCCTCGGCCTGGAGATTCTCTATCTGCATCCGGATATCGTCCGCGACCTCGCGCCGGCCAGGTTCGATCGGTGGCGCCTGGACATCGACAACTGGGGGGTGTGCGACTTCGTGGGCACGCGCATCCTCGGTCCGTGGGTCGAGGCCGACTCCGTCAGTCGCCTGGCCTACCTGGAAGAACTCGTCGGGGATCCGCACCTGTACAGCCGCAGGCTCGGACTGGTGGCGAGCGTCCACCTGAACCGCAACGGGACCGAATTCGGGGAATGGACGCTGAAACAGGTTGACCGGCTGATCGACGAGCGGGATCCGATGATCACGAAGGCCATTTCCTGGTCCCTTCGGCAGATGACCAGACACCAATCCTCGATTGTGGAAGCCTACGTGGAGACCAGGGCCGACCGGATGGCGGCTCTTCCTCGCCGGGAGGTTCGAAACAAGTTGCGCACCGGCCGGAAGAGCGGCCGGTCCGACTGAACAGTCAGCAGCAACCCAGATCTCAGTAGAGAGGAACCGCGACGACCCGTATGGTCCGGGGCTCCCCCGGCAGCGTCCACGCGGCCACCATCTCCCGTCCCCTGGTCACCATGGAGGGGAAACCGGACGCCCGCTCGGCGCTGGACGCGCCAATCGCGATCGCTCGTGTTGCGCGGCCGCCCAGTCCGAACGATCGGGCCAGGACCACCCCCCCTGACTCAGAG
>JAUVPT010000034.1 GCA_030598525.1 Gemmatimonadota bacterium | reverse complement strand
TGGTCCGAGCGAGCTGGCGACCCGGGTCGAGCGCTGCCCAGAGCGGAAGCGGCGGCACGGTCCGACGACTCGGGCCTTCCGGCCTTGAGGCAGGTGTGGATCCGTACTCTCCAGGCTGCAGGCCTGCAGGACAGCGCCTTGCGCGTCACGGAGCGCTGGATCGAGGAGGAGCCGGCGGAATCGTCCGCATACTTGGAACTGTCAGCGTTGTGGGCTCGCGCGGGCGACAGCCAGCAGGCGATACGTGTGCTCCATTCGGGTCGGGTGGCCATCGGCTCGGATCGTCTGTTTGTGCAGGAGCTGGCATCTCTACAAGCGGATCGAGGTTCCTACGCGGAGGCCGCGGTGGAATGGCGCGCGATGCTCGCGTGGGGGAACCCGGGGGTCGAAGCCGTAGAGCGGCGGATCAAGGATCCCGCTTCCAGTCGTTCGGAAGCCTTGGCGGCGCTTCGGACGGAGCTGGCGGCGCCCGAATCCACGGTCCTCGAGCAAAAAGGGGGGTTGCACCTGGCGCTTCTTCTCGGCGAGTCCACCTGGGCGAGGGAGATCGTGGCCCGACTGGCGGGAGACCTTCCGCAGGCAGCTGCCCTGGACGTTCTGCGGGACTACGTGGTGCGAGCGAGGGATGCGGGCGATCTGGCCGGTGCGGCGTGGGGTGCGGAATCGCTGGTCAGTCGGGCGGGCTCCGATGAAGAGGCCCTCTACTGGATGGCTGTTGCGGCCGATCTCTATTACGAGGCGGGAGACAGAGAGAGGGCCGGCGCCTCGTTCGTCGGACTGATCGCCGAGGCGAAGCCAGGATCGGACCTGTACGGGCAGGCACTCCGGCGGCTGCATGTACTAATTGCGGACGGAGACGCGGATCGGGCGGAGAGCCTGCTTCGAGAGCACCTGGTGCTGTATCCCGAGCAGAACTTGGCTTCCGTGAGGATGTCGGTGAGTTCTGCGCGGGCCTGGCTGAGGAGGGGACGGCTGGATCGGTCCCGGAGTGTGATCGAGCTCGTTTCTCCGGGAGATGCAGAGCAGGCGGCCCTTCAGGCGGCCGTCCTCGGCCGGGTGGAGATCCTGGCGGGCCGACCGGCAGCGGCTCGGGGCCATCTGGAACTCGCCGCCGCCGTTCCGGCGGGCGAGCCCGGGGCCCGCATCGATGCACTGGGGCTCCTGGCCCTGGTCGAGCAAGCGGATTCCGCTGGCCTGGTCGCACTGGGCAGCGGTGTGGTCGCGGCTACGGCTACCGGCGATACGGGGTCTCTGATCGAGTCGGTGTCCCGATGGTCTGCCGATGGGACTCCGGGCGGCGAGGGAATGGCGTCCTTCGCGGCCCAGGAGCTCCAGGCCGCGGGGCAGGACAGGGAGGCGCGTTCGGTTCGGATCACGATCGTTGAAGGCTGGCCCAGATCGCCCGAGGCGCCTCAGGCGCTGATGGAGCTGGCACGCGCTGATCGTTCAGATGATCCGGGCCAGGCCACCTTGTGGTTGGAGCGTTTGATCGTCGAGTACCCGGAGAGTGCCCTGGCTCCCATCGCCAGGCGGCTTCTCTCCGAGTGGCAGACCGGTGGGGTGGGAGCATGAGGAAGCGTGTCATGGTCTTGTGTGCGGCAGTTGTCGCCCTCACGCCGTCTTCGGTCGGTGGACAGACGCTGCTCATTCCGATGGACGGTCGGCAGTCAAATCATCTCCGGGCCTACGGCCTGGTCTACCAATCCATTGCGGCGGGCGAGCGCGCTGAATGGCTCCTGAACTATCGCGGCGGGTCCTTCCTGCTTCCGGGGGTTGAGCACGTGAAGAGAAGCGCAGCACTCCTCGGTGTGACTGTCGAAACGTTGACCGGGCGCGCCCTGGCTTCGCTGCGGGCCAGGATCGAGGAGTCGAACATGGAGTCGGTCCCGCTCGAGAAGGCGCCGGATGTAGCCGTGTATACGCCGCCAAACTCGTCGCCATGGGATGATGCCGTGACCCTGGCGTTGGAGTACGCGGGAATACCGTACGAGCGTATCTGGGATCCAGAGGTGCTCACCGACGGATTGGAGCGCTACGATTGGTTGCATCTGCACCATGAAGACTTCACCGGTCAGTACTCCAAGTTCTACCTGAGCTACGCCGGCTCTGAGTGGCTGCGGGACGAGGTGGAGCGGAACGAAGCGGTCGCTTCGGAGTTCGGCTTTGGCAACGTTCCTGAATTGAAGAAAGCGGTGGCGGGAGCGATACGCAGCTACGTGGAGGGAGGGGGACTCTTGTTTGCCATGTGCACGGCGACAGAGACGCTGGACCTTGCCCTTGCGGGCGCGAACACGGATCTGGCTGCCTCCTTTGCCGATGGCACGCCCCCGGACCCGGCCGCTGATAGTCACATGTTGTGGGAGCGAGCCATGGCTTTCACGGATGCACGTCTCGTGCTCGACGGCTCGGTGAGCGCGTTCAGCGACATCGATGGCCACCAGGTGAATACCCCCTGGCGGCAATCACTCGGGAGTTTTGAGTTGTTTGATTTCAGCGCCAAGATCGATCCCGTGCCGGCTATGCTGACTCAGTCGCACGAGCGTGTGTTGCCCGACTTCTACGGTCTGACCACGAGCTTCACTGCCGAGCGCCTGAAGCCCGGAGTGGTGGTGCTCGGGAGTGACGAAACGATTGGCGTAGTCAAGTACTTGCACGGGCAAGTAGGGGAGGGGAGTTTCACGTTCCTCGGGGGGCACGACCCGGAAGATCCACAGCACCTGGTGGGTGATCAGCCCACCGACCTTGATCTGAATCGGAACTCGGCTGGCTACCGGCTGATTCTGAACAACGTTCTGTATCCTGCAGCGCGGAAGAAGGCGCTCAAGACCTGAGTGAGGCGATCGAGCGATATGGATGATACGACGGTGGCGCTTCCTGTGAGTCGACAGGCGTGGTCTCCGCCAGGGCGTCTCAACGGGTTGCCGCCGTACCCGCTGGCCGACGTGCCCGATATCAAGGCGCGTCTGCTCGCGGAGGGACGTACGGTGATCGACCTGGGGGTCGGGGATCCCGGACTACCGGTTCCCGATGCGGCAGTCGAGACCCTTAGAGAGGCTGTCGGGAACCCGGCGCTCAGCAAGTACGGATTCCAGAGAGGTCTGCCCGAATACAGGGAGGCGATCGCCCGCTGGCTGGGCAGGCGGTTCGGCGCCGACGTGGATCCGGACCTCGAGGTGCTGCCGGTGATCGGAAGCAAGGAGGCCATCGCGCTGACCGCCTTCGCGGTACTCGACCCTGGCGACTCGGTTCTGGTCCCGGATCCGGGGTACGCCCCCTATTTCGGCGGCCCCTATTTTGCCGGGGCCGACGTGATCCGGTTCGAGCTTCGAGCGGAGGAGGGGTACCTGATCCCGCCCGACGCCATCCGGCGGGCTCGGGGACGGTTGCGGCTGGTGTACATCAACTATCCCAACAATCCGACCAGTGCGGTTGCGGAGATCTCCTACCTGCAGGAGGTGGTGGAGGCCTGCCGGGAGCGGGGAGCCGTACTTTTGTTCGACAATGCGTACTCGGAGATCACGTTCGACGGATTCCGAGCTCCGGGGCTGCTGGAAATCGAGGGAGCACGCGAGGTGGGCATCGAATTCCACTCCATGTCCAAGACCTACAACATGACGGGCTGGCGACTCGGCTGGGCGACGGGCGACCGACGGCTGATCGGGGCGCTCCGCCGGGTAAAGACGTTCTTCGACACGGGCGCGTTCATGGCAGTTCAGGCGGCCGGGGCCGCGGTTCTGGAAGATCCTGACGAGTACATTCGCTGGAACCTCGACCACCTCGGCCGGCGTCGAGATGCAGCGGTGGCGGCTTTCCAGGCTGCCGGCCTTGATGTGACCGCTCCCCGAGGCACTCTCTACCTGTGGTTCGCGGTTCCAGGGGAGGAAAAGGCGGAGGACTTCTGCCGGCGCCTGCTGATCGACTCGGGCGTAGTCCTGCTTCCGGGTTCCGCGATGGGGCCAGGTGGCGAGGGATTCGTGCGCGCCTCCCTGGCGATCCATGAGGATCGTTGGGAAGAGGCTGGCCGGAGGATCCAGGAGGCCCTTTGAGGGATCGCTCAGGGCCTGAACATCGCGAGGTGGGATCCGGACGCTCCGAAACGCGGGCCGGGTATCATGCGCGAGGCTACCGCCGCTCGGTGCGGACGGGACTGCTCGTCTCGGTGGTTCTCCACGCCCTCGTCGCGATCTTCCTGTCGGGGCAGTTCTATATCGGAACCCGATCGTTCCGTGCGGTCCAGCTTCCCCCAAGGGCCGCGGTGGGGCTCGAGGTGATCGAAATCCGGGATATCGAGACGGAGTCCGAGGCGGAGGACGTTCTTTCCATGCCGCCCGAGGAGCGTGACCAGATCCAGCGACCCGAGCCGCCGACGCCCGGGGGAGGCGATCGAGCCCAGAGAGCGGGAGGCGACGACGGGCTGGGACTCACGAACGCCGAACGCTTGCGCCCTCGGGAGGGCGATCCGCGGTTGTGGCAGGACTTCGGGGACCGGCCGATGCCCGAGTACCTGGAAGACCGGTTCGCGCAGGCGGAGGGTGTGATCCGGGCACGGCTCGGGCAGATGCTCGACAGTCTCGCGCTTACGGAGGAACAGCGTCGGCGAGCCGTCGAGTGGCTGTTCGGTGAGGGTGACCAGCAGTGGGGGGTGACCCCGGATGGACTCGTGCTCGGGGGAATGGTCATCCCGATGAACGTGGGGGCGATGTTCGAGGCCGAGGGGCCGCTCGGACGAGAGCTTCGCCAGGAAGCACGAGACCTGGCGGACATACAGCGCCAGGACTTCCAGACCGATGTCGAGCGCACTCAGCGGGAGCGCCTCGAGGAGATGCGACGCCGCAGCGAAGAAGAGGCCGAGCGTCGACGGCAGGATTCCATTGCGGCTGAGGCCGACACCACGGGTTCGGGACGCTCTCATCCTCGCGACTGAGCCGTGCTTCTGCTACACTATTTCGCTTACGATACGACCACATGGGCGGCCTGCATCCACGATCCAACGACGCCATGAGTGACGAGACGACAACACACGAATTGAGTGCTCGCTTCGATCCGACGGGAATCGAGGCTCCGATCTATCAACGGTGGATCGAGCGGAATGTATTTCACGTTGACGCTGCGGATGCGACCGCTCCGTACGTCATCGCGATTCCGCCACCGAACGTGACGGCGGCGCTCCACATGGGACACGGACTGAACAACACGATCCAGGACGTGTTGATCCGATTCCAGCGAATGCGGGGGCGAGACGCCATGTGGATCCCCGGTACGGATCATGCTGGAATCGCCACCCAGAACGTAGTAGAGCGGCACCTGGCGGAGAACGCGTTAACCCGCCACGACCTGGGGCGCGAGCGCTTTGTGGATCGTGTCTGGGAGTGGGTGGATCAGTACGGATCCACGATCATCGAGCAGCTCAAGACCATGGGATGTTCTTGTGACTGGGAGAGAACGCGTTTCACTCTCGATGAAGGCCTGTCACGGGCGGTGCGCGAGGTTTTCGTCCGGCTCTATGAAAAGGGGCTGGTTTACCGCGGCAACTACATCATCAATTGGTGCCCCCGGTGCCTGACGGCTCTGTCGAACGAGGAAGCTGAGCACCAGGACAGTCGTGGGCGACTCTACCATCTTCGCTACCCTCTGGCCGATGCCGAAGGCGAGTACGTCGTGGTGGCGACTACGCGGCCGGAGACGATGCTGGGGGATACGGCGGTCGCTGTGCATCCCTCGGATGAAAGAAACCGGCACCTGGTGGGACGCCAGGTCGAGCTCCCCCTCGTCGGACGACGCATCCCGGTGATCGCGGACGACTACGTGGATCCGGAGTTCGGTTCAGGCTTCGTGAAGGTGACTCCGGCTCACGATCCCAACGACTTCGAAATCGGGCTGCGTCACGATCTTCCGCGCATCGACATCATGAACGACGATGCCACGATCAGCGAGCAGGCCCCGGCGGCCTATCGAGGGCTGGACCGTTTCGAGGCACGAAAGCGTGTGCTGGATGACCTCGAAGCGCAGGGCCTGTTGGTCGAGGTGGAGGAGCACGAGCACTCCGTCGGCCACTGCTATCGTTGCTCAACCGCGGTTGAGCCCAGGCTCAGCCTGCAGTGGTTCGTGCGCATGAAACCGCTGGCGGAGCCCGCGCTGAAGGCGTACCACGAGGGGAGACTGCGCTTCCATCCCGAGCGGTTCGGGAGTACGTATGAGCACTGGATGACCAACGTTCGGGACTGGTGCATCAGCCGGCAGCTCTGGTGGGGCCATCGTATCCCCGTGTGGTACTGCCAGGAGTGCGGAGAGGTCCTCGTGGCGCGCGAGGACCCGTCGGAGTGCGCATCGTGTGGTGGGGCACTGGAACAGGACCCAGACGTGCTGGATACGTGGTTCAGTTCGTGGCTGTGGCCGTTCAGCACCCTGGGCTGGCCCGAGGAGACGGACGACCTCGCGAAGTTCTACCCGACACACACCCTGAGTACTGCTCCGGAGATCCTGTTTTTCTGGGTTGCGAGGATGGTCATGGCGGGTCTGGAGTTCGTCGGCGAACTCCCGTTCACGGATGTTCTTCTGCACGGTACCGTGCGCGACGGCAGCGGCCGGCGCATGTCCAAGTCGCTGGGGAACGGTGTGGATCCGCTGGAGGTCGTGGGACGCTTCGGCGCCGATGCGATGCGATTCACGCTGGTGAACTCAGCGGCCCTCGGAACGGACCTTCAGCTGGACCATGAGGACCTGGACTCCGCGTTCAGGGTCGGCCGCAACTTCGCGAACAAGATGTGGAACGCCGTTCGGTTCGGGCTCGGGTACCTGACGGAAGATGATGTGCGCACGAATCCGTTGGACACACAGCTTGAAGTCACGGATCGATGGATCCTCGACCGATTCGCCGCGACTGCGGTCGCGGCGACGGACGCATTGGAGCGTTTCCGACTGCACGATGCAGCGGAGGTTACGTATCAGTTCGTGTGGGGCGATTTCTGTGACTGGTACCTGGAGCTCGCGAAGATGCGGTTGCGCGGGGATCGAGGAGAGGCCAGCCGAGCGGCGGCCGCTGCCACGTTCGCCTTTGTCCTGGACGGCTGGCTCCGGTTGCTGCAGCCGATCATGCCCTTCATCACGGAGGAAATGTACTGCCACCTCCCGGGACGGACCGATGAAGACTCCCTCGTGAATGGTCCGTGGCCGGAACCTGGGGAGGATTTCGAGGCTCCTGATGCCGTAGGCGCCGTCAGCGGGCTCCAGGAGATCGTCGGGGCCGTTCGAAACCTGCGGTCGGACTACGGGATCGACCCGGCGAAGCGCGTCGATGTGGTAGTGGCTCGGGCTCCGGCCTCGCTGGCCGAGGCCTTGACCGTGGAGATGGAGGGTCTGCTCCGGCTGGGGCGCATGTCTTCCCTGGAAATGCTGGAGGTCGTTCCCGTGGGAGAGCCCGGGGCGCACGGGGTTCTGCGCTCTGGCGCGGAGGTGTTCCTCCCGCTCGCGGGGGTGGTTGACGTAGCCAGGGAACGGGATCGAACCCAGGCCGAGATCGACCGATTGCAGGACCTGTTGGCCGGCTCGCGCGGACGCCTGGAGGATCGCCGCTTCGTCGATCGCGCTCCCGCAGAGGTAGTGGAGCGGGAGAGGGACAAGTGCCGCTCTTTCGAGGAGCGTCTGACCGTCCTGGTCGAGAAACGTGAGGCTTTCGGCTCCGGTTGAGATGAAGCGCACCGTACTACGCACCCGCCGACTGAGCCTGCTTCTGGGGGTTTCTGTTGCCTGCGCGGCATGCGCCCGAGAGGACATGCCCCCGGGAACCGGTCCGGACTTCGAGGCGCCCGCGGTTGTCGAGATGTTCCCTGCCCACGGGTCAGCGGTCCCGGGCCTCGACGAGGACGCCTACGTCCGGTTCGACGAGCCCCTTGGAGACCCGAGGTCGGTGGCGAGGGTCATCGAGACGTCGCCGGCCTGGCTGTATGAGGTCAATGCGGGTCGGCGCAGCGTGCGCATCAGGCCGATTGACGGCTGGCGTCCGGGCGTCGTGTACACGTTGCGTATCCCCCCGGGACTCAGGGACCTGCTGCGGAATCTAACCCGGGAGCCGATCGAGTTCTTGTTTACGACAGGTCCGGAGTTCTTCGATACTCGTACCGGCGGCGCCGTGTGGGATCGGGAGACGGTCAGGAAAGTCCGCGACATCGCTGTGCAAGTGATGGGCGCCGATTCCATTCCCTATGCAGCGGTGACCGATACGGGTGGCAATTTCGCGCTGCAGGGCCTGCCGGTCGGTGATTATTGGGCTTTCGCTTTTCGGGACCAAAATCGGAACCGGACAATGGAAAGGGACTTCGAGCCGCACGATAGTGGTCGGGTCAACCTCTCGGACTCATCCATGGTCGTTCAACTCGAACTATGGTTGACCTCTCCGGATTCCACTCCGCCGGTCCTCGGTTCCGCGGAAGCAAGAGACAGCCTCACGCTCCGGCTCGAATTCGATGACATGCTGGAACCGGACGCGCCGCTGGATGCGGCATCGGTGAGGGTGGCAGATGGCGGGACCGGCGAGGAATGGCCTGTAGCCGAGTTCGTGGTGGGAAATCTAGCGGTGGCCTCGTTGCCAGCGGACGGTGTCGGGCCGGACTCGGTAGCGGACGGTGTCGGGCCGGACTCGATACCGGGTGAGAGGTCCCTCGGCGATTCTCAGGAGTTCCCACCGGTCCAGGAGGAGAGGGCGCGGCCGCAGCGTTTCGTGAGCGTTCGGTTGGGAAGAGCGCTCGTCGAGGGAGTCTATGACGTGAGTGCCGATGGATTCCTGAACTTACGCCTGCTTTCGGGAGGCGGAGACACCACGTTGGTCTACGAGCCTCCCCCGGCCATCCCCGAGGAAGATTCGGTGGAAGACGAGTTGGACGCGGAGGGAGAGGGCGTCGAATCGACGGAGGAGGGTGCGGATGAGGAGGGCGAGCGGTGAGCACCGACGAGCCAGGCGATGACGCGAGGCGAAGCCTTCCGTCGGTAGATGAGTTGCTGCGGCACGACCAGGCCGGCGCCTGGGTGGACCGATGGGGGAGAGAGCCGGTGACCCGGGCGCTCCGTGAGACCATCGCAGAGGTCCGGAGCGCTCTGCAAGGCGGAGATTCGGCCGCTCTCTCCGCGGACCTGCTGGAGAAGGCTTTCCGTCGGCTCTCCACGGATCGAGCGTCCCTGCGCCCCGTGGTCAACGGGACAGGTGTAATCCTCCACACCAACCTCGGCCGGGCTCCTCTCGCCAGCGTCGCCGCCCGGGTCGCTGCGGAGATTGCCGGGGGATACTCGAGCCTCGAGTACGATCTCCAGGTGGGCGAGCGCGGGGATCGGTACCTGCATTGCGCAGACCTGTTGTCGCGGCTCACGGGCGCCGAGTCATCCCTCGTGGTCAACAACAACGCCGCCGCGGTGTCACTCGCGATCAACACCCTGGCTCGCGGCCGGGACGTCATCGTGTCACGCGGCGAGCTCGTGGAAATCGGGGGAGGGTTCCGCATTCCCGAGGTGATCGAGCGATCCGGCGCCTTCCTCAGTGCCATCGGGACCACCAATCGGACCCGGGTGGAGGACTACCGGCGGGCGATCACACCCTCCACGGGCCTTCTTCTCAAAATTCACCCGTCGAACTACACGGTCGAGGGCTTTGTAGAGGAAACACCCCTGGAGCACCTGGTGGATCTGGGGCACTCGGCAGACTTGCCGGTGATGCACGATCTTGGATCCGGGCTGCTTCTCGAGGGGAGTATTCCGGGTATGCCCGAGCCGTCCGTACGGGCTTCCGTGTCGTCGGGCGCTGATGTGGTCACCTGGAGCGGGGACAAGCTGCTCGGCGGTCCTCAGGCAGGCATCATTCAAGGGCGCGTGGCCACGGTAGACCGGCTTCGCTCGAATCCTCTCCTGCGGGCGTTCCGGGTGGACAAGATGACGTTGGCGGCGCTGGAGGCCACGCTCCGCCTGTACCTGTCCCCCGAGCGCGCCCGGAGAGATATCCCCGTTCTTCGAATGCTCACAGAGTCGGCGGACGATGTCGAGACAAGGGCCCGTGCCGCGCTCGGCGAACTGAGCCCCGCTGCCGCGGGGCGTGTCTCCATCGCCCGGATGCGTTCGGTTCTTGGCGGTGGCTCGGCGCCGGGTTTCGAGGTCGCTTCCGCGGGTTGGGTGGTCTCGGGTCGTGCGGCGGACGTCGAATCGATGCTGAGAAGGCAGGATCCGCCCGTAATCGGGCGAATTGAGGGCGGCGCGTTTTTCCTGGACTTCCGAACGGTGATAGAGGGACAGGAGCGGCTGCTGGCGGCGGCGCTCGAGAGGTTGGTCTCCCTGGAGGACTCGAGATCGTGAACCCCGGGGAGTTTCGACCAACGACTGCGTTCCTCGACAGAGATGGAACCCTCATTCGCGATACGGGATACGTGGCGGATCCAGCCGACGTGGAGTTGCTTTCCGGCGCTGCCGAGGCGGTGCGCCTGCTGAACGAGGCAGGAGTACCGGTGGTCATCGTCACGAACCAGTCGGGGATCGGGCGCGGGTACCTCGACGCATCGGCTTTCCGGGCCGTGCAGGCCCGGCTTGAGTCTCTTCTGGCTGAGGCGGGGGCGTGGATTGATGGTACGTACTACTGCCCCCACGCTCCTGCTGAGGGTTGCGAGTGTCGGAAGCCGGGGCTGGGTCTCTACGTGATTGCGGCGGCCACGCTCGGGGTGGAAATGAAAGGCGCTCTGTACGCTGGGGACAGGACGCGTGACGTTCTTCCGGCACTGTCTCTGGGCGGCATGGGAATGCTGGTGGCAGGGGAGGGGGGGGAGTATGATGGCCCCGTATCTTCGGACGTGGTTCGAGCGCCCGACCTTTTGACGGGAGTCAGGGGTCTATTGCTCGTTCCGGAGGACGATCCCTAACCGTGCGTGGGACAGAGGCTCTGGATGTCTGAGTCACTCGGAGTAGCGGTTCTCGCATCGGGGTCGGGAACCAACCTTCAGGCCATCATCGATCGGCTTCACGTTGACCCGAACGTTGACGTTCACGTGGCGCGAGTCATCGGAAGCAAGCCGGGCATCGGAGCGTTGGAGCGGGCCTCGAGACACGGTATTCCCACGTATGCCCATCCTCCGGCAGAAGACGGGGGCGAGTGGCTGCAGCAGACGCTGAAGGCGTCAGGGGCAGGCCTGATCGTGCTTGCAGGCTGGTTGAAGTTGATTCCGGCGGGCGTGGTGAGGTCGTTTCGAGGACGGATCATCAACGTCCACCCGGCCCTTCTTCCGTCCTTCGGCGGGCCGGGCATGTACGGCCGGCGGGTCCATGAGGCGGTGGTGGAGAGCGGGGCGCGCATATCCGGAGCCACCGTACACTTCGTGGACGAGATCTATGACCATGGTTCGATCATCGCGCAGTGGCCGGTGCCGGTTCTCGTGGGAGACGACACTGCGGCGCTCGCCACCCGGATTCTGGCT
>JAUVPT010000184.1 GCA_030598525.1 Gemmatimonadota bacterium | reverse complement strand
GAAGGAACGAGGAGCTCGTCGGATCGGTTCCAGCGCCCTGGATTACCTCAGGCCGGTGAGGAAACGGGTTCTGGATCGGGGTCTCGTTGCTCCTGGCTTCCATCGAGAGGCTGGACGAGGATGTCACGCGCAATGTCCAAGTCGATCGCGAGCTCCGTTTCTCCGATCCGAATCACGCAGGCGGGCTGATGCTGTACGAGTGTGATCTCCGCATCGGGTCCGAGTCCATACACCGTCAGCGTTCGGTGCCGATCCGTGACCGTGGACCCCAGGCACAGAACGGTCGCCTTCTGTCCCGGCCGAAGCTCGGCGGCCGTTCTCACCCCGGGAGGCAGGCCGGCTACGGTCGGAAGGCGTCGTCGGAACAGGCGTTGAACCAGGGAGACCGTCGGGGGGGTCTCCGGGAACTCGTACTCGCACGCCGGACAGCGGACCAGGTGGCACAGGGCCCCGAGGGGGCACCCGTGAGCGCACAGGGTATCCGTCTTCTCGAACTCGAAGCCGCACATCGGACACGTCAGATAGTCTGGAGCCATCGTCCCACGTGGTTCAGGATACCGCCCACGAACAGGGCGAAGGGGAAGATGAAGGCGACCATGCCGGCCGCAACAGCCTTGCCGTGCTCCTTGGCGATGATCAGGAGTGTGGCGAAGCACGGCATGAACAGCGTGATCGTCACCATCGCCACGAGAATCTGGTGCGGTGTGAGGATCGGGTTCGGACCGGTAACAGCGTCGAGGACGTACACGGCGCCGAAGTCACGCCGCATGAAGCCGACCAGGAACGCGTTTGACATGTCGGCCGGAAGACCGAGCCATCCCGAGACCAGCGGCTCTGCCCAAGTGGAGATCCGGGCCAGTAGACTCAACCGGTCCATCACGAAGAGCACGGCGGTTCCGATCACGAACACCGGGATGACTTCCCGAAGGTACCAATCCAGCCGCGTTCCCGTCTTCACCAATACGTTGCCGATCTGCGGCCGGCGCATGGGGGGAATCTCGAGAATGAAGTCGCTGGTCTGGCCCGGGAACACGCGGGCGGACAACCAACCGACGGTAAGGAGAATCCCGCCCATCAGGACAAGCCATACGAGCGCCCCGGTCGGAGACAGCGCCGCCATCAGCGCGAGCAGTACTCCGAGCTGCGCAGAGCACGGGACGGCCAGCGCCAGCAGCATGGTGGTGACGAGCCGCTCTTTCCGGGTCTGCAGGATGCGCGTCGTCATCGTGGCCATGGTCACGCAGCCCAGGCCGAGGATCATCGGGAGGACGGCCTTGCCGTTCAGTCCCATGACCCGGAACGCGCGATTCAGCATGATGGACATGCGGGCGAAGTACCCGGAGTCCTCCAGGATGCTGAATACGAAGAAGAAGATGGTCACGATCGGTAGGACGATGGCGAAGGCGTAACTGAGAGCCATGGTGATCAAGCCGAAGGGGCCGACCATGAAATCGTGCACGAACCGCAGGAACGACTGCCATCCCGAGAGCTCAGTGTCGCCGGGAATGGTGTAGGGTGGCCGGATCACCTCCATGTCGAATCGGGTGATCTCCAATTCGTGCGCCGGAGACACCGGCAGCGACATGGTATACGGTACGGTCTCTACCACGTGCTCGTGCGGGAAGGGAAGCAACGCGTCCGTGGCCCGGATCGCGAGCGGGCTGAGACGCTGTTCGAACCCTGCGATTTCCAGGGCGTCCACCAGCGTACCCGCCCCGAACAGGCCCACGAACCAGAATACGGTGAGAAGGATCGCGGCAAGGAAGGCCATGCCCTTCACCGGATGCATCGCCCAGAAACCGATCCGTACTCCCAGCGAAGCGCCCTTGGGCTGGTCGATCGAGTACGTATCGGAGATGATCTCGTTGACCCGCGAAAGGCGGTCCTGGGCCCCGCTCAATTGGGGCTGCGGGCCTGCTACCGTATCCACCCGGGTGGGCGGACCGACCCGCAGCACCTGTGGGTCCGGGACCCGGGCCCTGGGAAGGGCGTCCACCAGGTCCTCCGTACCCTCGTTTCGTGGTGCCACGGTCACGACGACGGGAATCCCGAGGATCTCGCTCAGGCGATCGGCGTCGACGCTTCCGCCCCGAGCCTCGAGTTCATCGTACATGGTGAGGACGAGCACCATGGGTCGCTGGAGTTCGACCAGCTGCAGGGTGAGGAGCAGGGCCCGGCGAAGGTTTTTGGCATCCGCGATCTGCACGATCGTGGCGCCCGGGTTCTCAGTCAGGAGACCCCGAGTCACGCGTGCTTCGTCACTGCGGGGCGAAAGGTCGTTCAGCCCCGGGGTGTCGACGACCTCCTGCTCCAGCCCGTTGAACGACGCACGGGCTCGAACCAGTTCCACGGTCGTGCCGGGGTAATTCGACACGGTGACGTAGCGCCGGGTGAGGTTCCGGAACAGCAGGCTCTTGCCGACGTTCGGATTGCCCACCAGAACGATGGAACACTCCGCCGCCGGGATCTCGGTATTGGTTGGCACGTCTCCGATTCGCGGCTCAGTTTAGAATGAAACTCAATCTCGTTTACCCTCGGACCGAAAGCAACCTCGAATCACGGTAACCGGCGGCCAGCGTAACAGCCCGAGCTACCATGAGAGCCACGATGCCCCACCATACGCCGGCCAGACCCCAGCCCAGGGGTAGGACCAGAAAGAGAACGACGGCTGCGCACACCGCGGAAAACGCCATCTGGCCGGCCAGAAACCGAAAACGCTCCGCGCCGATGAACACCCCGTCCCACACGAACACGACCGCGTTGAGGGGCTGCATGGCTACGATGAACGGGAAGATCCCGGCGACGGCTTCGAGCACCGCGGGTTCGTCGGTGAACAGTCGTGGCAGGATGGGAGCGAGTAGAAAGAAGAGACCGCCGAGAGCGAAGCCCGAGACCAGTCCCCATCCGAGAAGACGGTTTGACGCCCGGCGAGCCATGGTCGCATCTCCAGCTCCCCGGTAGCCTGCCACCAGCGTCTGGGCCGCCACCGCGAGCGAGTCCACGGTCATCGCCAGGAGGAGCCAGATCTGCGTAGCCACCTGGTGCGCCGCCACCTGAACCGTCCCGATCCGAGTCGCCACCGCGGTCGCCAGGGTGAGCGTGCCGATGAGGGCCACAGTGCGCAGGGCGAGCTCACCACCGATTCGCAGGAACGGTCGAATCTCGGACAGGGCCGGAAGCCTCGGCCGGATGCCCAACTCACGGCTTCGGCTTCTGAGCAGAAGGTGAAGGAACCAGAGGGCGCCGACCCACTGGGCGATCAGGGTGGCCAGGGCGGCCCCCTCGAGTCCCCAGCCGAAGCCGAAGATGAACAGGGGGTCGAGCACCAGGTTGACCAGGTTCAGTCCCAGGGTCACCAGAAGCGGCGTGCGCGTATCCTGGTAACCGCGGAACGCGCCGTGCCCGGCCGTCACGAACAGTACGGCAGGGCCTGCCAGCGCCCGGATCCGCAGGTAGGACAAGGCCGGATCCCGCAGTTCCTGCCCCGCTCCCATGACCGAGACGATCGGGCCGGCCAGCAGTTCGAGCAGGAGCGTGGCGACACCGCCCACCACGGCGGCCAGCAAGAAGGCCTGCATGACGACGTCCCCGGCTCCCGCCCGATCGCCGCGGCCGACCGCCCTCGCCACCAGCGGCGTGGTACCGTACGCCAGGAAGTTGAACACCACGAACGCCATGGCGAAGATCGACGTGTTTACGCCGAGGGCGGCCAGGGGCACGACCCCCAGGCGGCCCACGAACACGGTATCGACCATGGACACCAGGGGATCCGCGGCCAGGGCCCCGAGAGCCGGGAGAGCCAGGCGCAGGATGTCTCGATCCAAGCGGGCTGAGATCGTGGAGCGCATGGCGCTGTAGATAGTCAAAACCCCTCACGACCCACAAGGAGAGTCGCCGCGACGGAATCCCAACCAACCGATGGCTCGTAGTGTCCATGGTATTGGAGATCCGGCCGAATGGAATGACCCCACGACCAGAAGAGAGGCTGTATGAACGACCAGGCATGGACGCCCCGCCCACGACCCTGGCGGGCCGTCGGGATGCTGACCCTCGGGCTCGCCCTCGCCGCCGGTACCGCCCGGGCGCAGGATCGCACCATCTCCGATGACGAGTGGTGTGAGAAGGACGGCGGCCACGACCGGGCCTCAGTGTGCGAGGTTCGCGAATGGACGGTGAGCGCGCCTGGCGACCTGGCGGTGAATGCGAAGCCCAACGGCGGGATCTCGTTGGAGGCCTGGGACCGAAATGAGATGCAGGTCCGGGCCAAGGTCCAGGGCTGGGGCGAGTCGGACGCGAGGGCTCGCGAGATCCTCGACGGAGTCGACGTGATGGTCGGCGGGAAGATCTCCGCCGACGGGCCGAAGTCGAAGAACAAAGAGGGCTGGTCCGTGAGCTACCGGATCATGGTCCCCCGGAACACGGATCTCGACCTGGCCAGCACGAACGGTGGGATCACGATCGATGGAATCAGCGGTGAGTTGCGGTTCCGGACGACGAACGGCGGGATCCACCTGGAAAACGTAGGCGGCGACGTCGAGGGCCAGACGACGAACGGTGGGGTTCATATCGCGCTGACGGG
>JAUVPT010000209.1 GCA_030598525.1 Gemmatimonadota bacterium | reverse complement strand
GTCTTGGCTTCTTCAGGGTGATGGACGTGGACCTGGCCGGAATAACGGTCTCCGTGTCCCGGACTGGATACACGGGCGACCTGGGATACGAGATCTGGGTCGGCGCCGAGCGGGCTGTCCCCCTGTGGGACGCCCTGATGGAGGCGGGCCGGTCGTACGGAATCGTTCCGACGGGGCTGATGGCCCTGGACATGGCGCGGATCGAGGCCGGCCTGCTCCTCGTTACTGTGGATTACGTGCCGACCCACCAGGCTCTTCTCGAGAGTCAGAAGTCCACACCGCTCGAGTTGGGCCTGGAGTGGACGGTGGATCTCGGCAAGGAGAGCTTCGTTGGCCGGGACGCGTTGGCTCGTCAGGCGGAAACCGGGCCGGAGTGGCAGCTTCGAGGTCTCGAGATCGACTGGGTGTCCCTGGAGCAAGCCTATGGCAGTGCGGGCCTGCCTCCGATGGTGCCGTCCTCGGCGTGGCGGACGAGCGTGCCGGTATACGGCGGCAGGGGCCAGGTCGGCTATGCAACCAGTGGTTGCTGGTCTCCCCTGCTCAAGAAGTACATCGCGCTCGCTCACCTCGAAGGGGCTGCCGGTGCTCTCGGAACGAGCCTGGAGATGGAGGTGACGGTCGAGCATCAGCGCCTCCGGGCCTCCGCTACCGTCGTGAAGACGCCGTTCTTCGATCCGCCGAGAAAGAGGGGGTGAGAGTGGGCCGAGAAGGCGGGTACGACACCATCGTGATTGGCGGGGGCCATAACGGGCTCACGACAGCCGCGTACCTGGCTCGAGCTGGTCGGAAGGTGGTTGTCCTCGAGCGGCGGCACCTGGTGGGTGGCTCGACGGTAACCGAGGAGATCTTCCCCGGGTTCAAGTTCTCGGTGCTCTCCTATGTGGTCAGCCTGCTTCGTCCAGAGGTGATTCGTGAGCTGGAGCTGCCCCGGCACGGCCTGGAGATCCTTCCACTGGAGAGCACCTTCACGCCGCTTCCCGACGACGATTACCTGGTCCGGTGGGCCGACCACGACCAGACTCGAGCCGAGATCTACCGGCACTCCCCGCTGGATGCCGATGCGTATGACCGGTTCGGTCAGCTGATGTATCGAATGGCGCTGGCCGTGAAGCCGATCCTGTCCATGGTGCCGCCGGATCCCACGTCGCTCAGTCCGAAGGATCTTCGGGGCCTGCTGCGTCTCGGGAAGCACTTCCGCGACCTGGGCGAAGCGGACTTCTTCATGCTGTACAAGCTCATGACCATGAGCTCTGCCGATTTCCTGGACGAGTGGTTCGAGACCGACCCCCTCAAGGCCACCATGTCCGCGAGCGGGATCATCGGCACGTTCCTCGGTCCGCGCTCGCCCGGGACGGCCTACGTGCAGCTCCATCATTACATGGGCGAGATCGACGGAGCGTTCCGGGCCTGGGGGTTCGCTCGCGGAGGGACCGGGGCGGTGGCCGAGTCGATCGCCTCGGCGGCTCGCGAGCTGGGAGTCACGATCCGGGAGAACACCACGGTCGGGCAGGTGATCGTTCGCGGCGGACGTGCCGTCGGCGTGGCGCTGGAGGATGGGGAGGAGATCATGGCCCGAACGGTGGTCTCAGGTCTCGACCCGCGTCGGACGTTTCTGCGCCTGGTGGACGAGGGTGATCTGCCGCAGGACTTCGTGCGCGCGATCAGACGCTACCGCAGCGTCGGGTCATCCGGGAAAGTGAACCTCGCCCTCGGCGAGCTGCCGAACTTCACGAGTCTTCCGGGAGATGGACACCACCTGCGGGGCGCGATCTCCATCAGCCCGAGCCAGGACTACCTGGAGCGGGCGTACGACGAGGCCAAGTACGGTGAGTTCTCGAGCCATCCGTACATGGACGTGATCATCCCATCTCTCATCGATCCAGGGATGGCGCCGCCCGGAAAGCACGTGATGTCCTGCTTCGTTCAGTACGCGCCATACGCGCTGAACGGTGGGTGGAGCGACGAGAAGCGGGAGGCGTTCGGCGATGCTGTTATCGATACGTTGAGCCAGTATGCGCCCAACCTGAAGAGTGCGATCATCCACCGACAGGTCCTCACGCCGCAGGACATGGAGGACGAGTTCGGCCTTACGGGCGGCAACATCTTTCACGGTGAACTGTCCCTCCAGCAGCTGTTCTTCCTGAGGCCGGCCCCGAGGTGGGCCGACTACCGGACGCCGATTCGTGGGTTCTACCTGTGCGGATCCGGGACGCACCCCGGAGGAGGGATCTGCGGTGGTCCCGGGCGGCTGTCAGCCCTGGAGATCCTGAAGGACGGCGCCCGATGAGCCGCTCGTTCGATGCCATAGTGATCGGTGCGGGACCCAACGGGCTCGTGACCAGTGCCTACCTCGCTCGGGCAGGGCTGAGCGTCCTTGTCCTGGAGCAGCGGGATCGCGTCGGGGGCGCAGCGTCCAGCGAAGAGCTGTGGCCGGGATTCCGTTTCGACACCGGCGCTCATCGCTCCGCGCAGCTGCATCCAGCCATCTGGCGGGACCTGGGACTCGGTGCGCACGGGCTGGAGCTGGTACGGTCCGATCCGGGGGTGTTCGTCCCGCTTCAGGACGGAAGGCATCTCCTGCTGGCAGAGTCGGCGTCCACCTCGACCGACTCGATTCGTGCCTTTTCGGCGGCCGACGCCGACCGCTGGGCCGAGTTCAACGGCTTCGCGGAGATGGTGGCCGGTTTCCTGTCCGCCGTGTTCTCGGTCGAGCCTCCAGAGATTCCTGCCCCGTCCCGATCGGACATGTTCGCTCTCGGGCGACTTGGTCTCGGCCTTCGGAAGCTGGGCCGGCGCGAGATGGAAGAGGTGGTGCGCGTTCTTCCGATGTCATGTCTCGAACTCCTGGACGAGTGGTTCGAGTCGGAGCCGCTCCGGGGAGTCCTGGCAGGCGTGGCCGTGCAGGGGGGCGCCCACGGGCCGATGGCCACCGGAACGGCCTTCAACCTGTTTCGCAGAGTGGCGGAATCCGGAAGCCCTGCGGCGCTCCTACGTCCGCGCGGCGGAGTCGGGCGGTTGAGCGAGGCCCTGGCCTCGGCGGCCCGGGGCGCGGGGGCCGAGATTCGCACGGAAAGCAGAGTGAAGCACGTCCTGTTGAAGGAGGGACGGGCTGCAGGCGTGGCGCTGGAAGACGGAACCGAGATCTCCGCCCGCACGGTGGCCTCGGGAGCCGGCCCGGGCGTGACCCTGTTGGGCCTGTCGGATCCGGCGATGCTCGACCCCGAGTTCGTCCGGGCGCTGAAGGCTATTCGCTACCGGGGGGCGACCGCCAAGGTACACCTGGCTCTCGGCGAGCTGCCGAGATTTGAGGGCATTGAGGGTGCGGGACGGCACCTGGGCGGCGCCATCTCGATCAGCCCCAGCCTGGAGTACGTGGAACGGGCCTCGGACGCGGCCAAATACGGCCGGGTCTCGGAGGCGCCCTACCTCGAAGCGGTGATCCCTACGGTGGCGGAGCCGGAGCTGGCCCCGCAGGGGAAGCACGGCATGTCGGTGCTCGTGCAGTACGCGCCTTATCACCTGCGGGATGGAACGTGGGACGCGGCCGCTGCTGACGCGCTCGCGGACACGGTCGTCGAGACGCTGGGCCGTTATGCGCCCAACCTGCCGGGTTCGGTCGAGGCGCGGCACGTTCTCACGCCGGCCGGCATGGAACAGAAATGGAGCCTCCAGGAGGGCAGCGTGTTCCAGGGCGAGATGACCCTGGATCAGTTCTTCTTCGCGCGGCCCGTGGCGGGCTGGGCCCGCTACCGGACTCCGATCGAAGGCCTGTACCTGTGCGGAACGGGGACTCATCCCGGAGGCGGCGCGACCGGCAACTCGGGCTACCTCGCCGCGCATCGGATCCTGAAGGATGCGAAGGGGCGGCGCTGAGAACTGCGAATTTCGTCGGTGTACCTGTCTCGAGGTCGGACAACTGCGTATCAATATGTCCCAATTGACCCCGAGACTGTCCCGCGCCCCGCATCCTGATCCCCCAATCCCTCGCTGCAGGAAAGGACGGATCGACCCGCGCCGGACGGGCTCGAACGGGAAGCCGTGAACGGCACCGAACAGGTGTACAACTAGAAGCGGTACCCCCTAAAATGTGATTCGAGTACCTGTTACTCGAGTTGAAAGCTCGTTGCCGCCACCTGCGCCCGCGAACGCCGGAGCCAAGGTTCACACTTGCTCGTAGAAGCCGTCCGCCAGTCAGGAGCCGCTGAGCCTGCCGTCCAGATATGGCCAGCTGCGAGGCCACCTCAGTCAGCGGCAACAACAAT
>JAUVPT010000037.1 GCA_030598525.1 Gemmatimonadota bacterium | reverse complement strand
GCTTTCGCCGGCTCTCCTCCACCTTTGTCGTTGGACCTCCGACTACTACGCGGCCCCCCCGGGGCTCGTCTACCGCGCCGCCCTTCCCCCCGGGCTCCTCGGTGAGGCGCAGCCGAGTGGGACCGCTGAACTGAAACGGCAGGTCCTCCAGTTGATAGGCGAAGTCCCCACCCTTCTCGAGAGAGACTCCGCCTTCGGACGGGCCCACAAGCAGCGCCAGGCCTTCGAAACGCTGGAGGCGATAGGTGGATCCGCGTCCGTAGCTCACCTCGAGAGCCACTACGGGTACGGCCGTGCCGTGCTCGGTGGGCTCGTTGACAGGGGTCTTGCCCGAATCACGCTCGAATCGGTCACCCGGGATCCGTTCGCTGGCACGGGTGACGACGTCGAGCTGCCGAGGCACCTCAACCCGCGACAGACGGCAGTGCTCGCGGCCCTCACCGGCCTGGCGGAAGAGCCGCTCCCCGGGGTGGCCCTGCTGAAAGGGGTCACGAGCTCGGGAAAGACGGTGGTCTACCTTCGGCTCATCGCCAGCGTGCTCGAGCGGGGCCGCACCGCGATCGTTCTCGTTCCGGAGATCGCCCTCACACCTCAGACCGTTCAGCGTTTCCGTGCGGCCTTCGGGGACGACGTGGCCGTCCTCCATTCCGCGCTGTCCGCGGGTGAGCGGCACGATGCCTGGCGATCCCTGCGATCCGGGGAGCGCCGGGTGGTAATCGGGACCCGCTCCGCGATCTTCGCGCCGGTTCCAGACCTGGGCGTCATCATCCTCGATGAGGAGCACGACGGCTCGTACAAGCAGTCGGACACTCCGCGGTACCACGCCCGCGCGCTGGCTGCGGTGCGGGGCCGCGAGGAAAAGGCTCTCGTGGTGCTCGGCTCGGCCACGCCCTCACTCGAATCGTGGCACAACGCAACGGGGGGTCTCTACTCGCTGCACGAGCTGCCCGAGAGAGCGACCCCGCATCCTCTGCCCGCCGTAGACGTGGTGGACCTCCGGGAAGTAAGGGCCGTCGCCTTGAAGGCCGGCGAGCCCCCGGAGTCCATCGTCAGTCCCCGGCTCTGCGAAGCCGTCGCGACCCGGCTGGAACGCGGAGAGCAAAGCATCCTGCTGTTGAATCGCAGGGGATACTCGACGTTTCTTCAGTGCCCCGCGTGCGGGAAGGTGTGGAGCTGTCCCTCCTGCAACGTCTCGCTCACCTTTCACCGGGCGCGCAATCGCCTGGTGTGTCACCACTGCGGCCACGAGGAGCATGTCCCGGGCCAGTGCGACGGGTGCCGGGAGTCAGAGCTCATCTTCACCGGAATCGGCACCGAGCAGGTAGAAAAGCGCGTGGCCGAGCTCTTTCCTGCCGCTCGCGTGCTCCGGATGGATGTCGATACGACCGGGAGCAAGGGCGCGCACGGCCGCCTGCTCGAGCAGGTACGCCGCCGCGAGGTCGATATTCTCCTCGGAACCCAGATGATCGCCAAGGGACTCGACTTTCCCGGCGTGACGCTCGTCGGTGTGATCAACGCCGATGTCGGACTCAACCTGCCCGACTTCCGGGCCGCCGAGCGCACGTTTCAGCTTCTTGCGCAGGTCGCCGGACGGGCAGGGCGGGGTGACCAACCGGGCGAGGTCCTCGTCCAGACAGCCAGGCCGCACCACCCAGCGCTCCGCGCAGCCCTCCGACACGACTACGAGGCGTTTGCCGGAAGCGAACTCGAGGATCGCGAAGCTCCCGGATATCCGCCGCATCGCCGCCTCGCAAACCTGATCGTCTCAGGCCCCACGGAGGAGAGAGTCGCCGAGGCCGCGGAACGCGTTGCTGAAGCGACGCGCGAAGTAGCCGCGCGTAACTCCCTGTCGGGCGTGGACGTGGTTGGCCCTGCCCCTTGCCCCATCGACCGTATTCGGGGTCGATGGAGGTGGCATTTCCTTCTGAAAAGCGACCGACCCGCATCGCTGGGGTCCCTGGTCCGCCACCTGGCGCTACACCACGGTCAACCGGCCGGTGGGATGCGCCTGGAGATCGATCGCGACCCGGAAGCGCTCCTTTAGCACCTGGCACAGTGGCATGTGACGCGTGGCGCGCAACACTCTACGGTTACACGCGTAGTGGCCCGAACCCGCAAAAACAAGGCACTAGTGCCGAACCGGGTACCGCGCGATCAGGGAGTCAGGTGGGGGACGCACCGGAAGAGTGTCGGTAGATGGATAGCCCAGGAGTCGGCTGGTGAGGAATACAGCGGTGACCTGTCCACCCCCCTCATCGATTCCAGTCAGCAGCCGGCGCGGTGGCAGGGTCCGACCGCCTGACGATCGGCGTGGCGGTCCCTGCTCGATGATCGGAACACGGATGGTCCAGTGCTGGACGATCCACGCGCCGGACGGCAGACGGGCGAACTCGACCGTGCCGCCGAGGTGCCGTGTATCGACCGAGAGGTCGAGGTTCTCGTAGTGGAAGTCGAGCCGCCGAAGCTCAGAACTCTCCGGGTCCAACCACATGATCCCCTCGATGTCGATCACGCGCGCTTCGTCCACGGGCCCGAACTTGAGCCCTACCAGGCCGGAATTGTCCGTCTCGACCAGGTGGAAACAGTGCCGGCGCAGGAATTCGGTCGACAGCATCACCTCGGCATCCGGACCGTAGTACTGGACGGCTCCGGAGAAGCTCTGCACGAAACCGCCGAGAACGAGGTCGCGGGTCGGGATGGAGCGAAAGGGATGGCGTCCGAAATAGCGCACTTCTTCATACTCCGCAGGGCCTGCGGGCACGCCGTGGCCGTCGAGTCTGCGCTGGTAGTGCACGGCGTCGAACCGGTAGTACGGCTGCTGTCCCGTCCACACGATCGCCGCCAGGGCCTTGCGGGCTTCCTCCCACACCTGGTAGACGGCGAGGCCCTCCTCTGCGGCGAGTACCTCGCACCCGCCGCCCGCTCCTTCGACCGCCAGCTGGGTAAGTCCGATCGGGGCCACTGCCGCCGCGAGCCGGTAGGTGGCCGACTCGCCCTCCTCCAGGACCAGGGAGTCTGAGAGATAGCTGGCGTATCCGATGCGGTCTGCGCGCAGCCGGTACGTGCCGGCCATCGGGGCCCGGAGCAGCCACGTGCCCGCGCTTCCTGTCAGGGTCGACGAGACGGCCTGTCCGGTGGAGTCTTCCAGGATCACGAACGCGCCCGGTATCGGACGATCCGTTCTCTCCTCCACCAGCGTGCCCCGCACAGTCTGCGCTCGTGCCGAGCTGGCCCCGGTGAAGACAAACAGCATACCCACCGCCAGCAAGGGCGGAACCCTCGCAACGGAGAGCCCCAACCCGAACCTCACGCCTCAGTCACGCCCAGGCCGGGGGCATCGCCCACCTGGATCGCCGCTCCGACGAGGCCGGGCCCCGCGAAGGGATCCTCCGCCAGGAGAGCCGCTCCATCGAGGTCCGCGTAGTCCAGGAGCGATGCGAGGTGCGCGGCCGGGGCGATGCCGAGCGACGACTCGAGCATGCATCCCATCATCACGCTCAGTCCGCACGAGCGGGCCGCGTGGATCATGCGCAGCGCCTCTCGCGGCCCACCACACTTGGCCAGTTTGATGTTGATGCCGTCCACGAGGCCCAACAGTCGAGGAATGCTGGCGCTGTCGATGCAGCTCTCGTCCGCGATGACCGGCAAGGCCGAGCGACCGTGCAGGAACCGGTACCCGTCGTGATCCGCCGGGTGGAGTGGCTGCTCGACGAACTCCACACCATAGTCGGCCAGCATGGCGATCCGTTCGATGGCCTCGCGGGCCGTCCACGCGGCGTTGGCATCGACACGCAGGACCGTCTCAGGGGAGGCGGCGTCGCATATCGTCGCGAGGATTTCCTCGTCCCTGTCTGTGCCCAGCTTCACCTTGAGAATCGGGTACTCCGCCGCTTCCTCCACTTTCTGGCGCACTACTTCCGGCTCATCCAAGCCGATGGTGAACGAGCTCAGCGGCGCCTCCGCGGGATCCAGTCCCCACATTTTCCACAACGGCAGTCCGGCGTTCTTCCCGGCGAGGTCGTGCAGGGCCGCGCTCACCGCGGCGTGTGCCGACCCGTTGTGACCGATGGCGCCCTTGAGTTCCCGCTCCAGGGTTTCCAGCCTTTCCGGGTGCGCCGCGCCCTCGATCACCGGACGCATCTGCTCCAGGGCCGAGACGACCGTGCCCGCGGTCTCGCCGTAGTAGCGTGATGGGTCGGCTTCACCCCAGCCTTCCAGCCCGTCAGCCGTAACGCGTACCCACACCCGCTCGACGCTCTGCTTCACCGCCCGGCTGATCTTGAACGGGTGCTTCGCCTGTATCGTGAACGTGTCCCAGGTGAGTTTCATGGTTCCTCTCGAGTGGTGGCGCTCGCTTCCGTCAGGGCGGTCAAGTGGGCCGTGACGCAGCGTCCCAATTCCGCCGGGTCGTATCCGCCCTCCAGCAGCGACACCACCCGACCACCGGCCGAAGAGCGGGTGCGCTCCACCACCTCGTGCGTGAGGCGGGCGAAGTGCTCCGGCTCCAGGGTGAACCCTCCGATCGGGTCGTTCCGCGCCGCGTCGAAGCCGGCCGAAATGAACACCATATCAGGCGCAAATTCGGCCGCCTGGTCCAGCGCCGCCACCAGTGCGTCCACATACCGATCCGGCGCCTGCCCGGCACTCATCGGCAGGTTGAGGGTCGTGCCTTCGCCGGCGCCCCGCCCCGTTTCGTGGGCCAGGCCCGTGCCCGGATATTGGGGATGCTGGTGCAGAGACAGGTAGAAGACGTTCGGGTCCTCGTAGAAGATGTCCTGGGTGCCGTTTCCGTGGTGGACGTCCCAGTCCACGATGAGGACGCGGCGAGCGATTCCCTCGGTGAGCGCCGCCCGCGCCGACACCGCCACGTTGTTGAACAGGCAGAAACCCATGGCGCGATCGGCGGTGGCGTGATGGCCCGGAGGACGGATCGGGCAGAAAGCCGACGGGCCCTCTCCCCGGCCTACCCACCGCATTGCGACCAGTGCCGCCCCGCAGGCGCCGAGCGCCGCATCCCAGGACCTTCCGGATACCGCCGTGTCGGCGTCCAGTCGCAGGACCTGGTCCTTCTCGGCGGCACGCTGGCAGGCGCCGCGCACCGTGGCCAGGTGATCGTCGGAATGCACTCGCAGGAGCTCGGACAGCAGGGCCGGGTTCGCGTGCTGCGGCGTCACCAGATCGTTGAGCTCGGGAAGCGCTTTGCCCAGCGCGGACATCACGGCCCGAAGGCGACCCTGGTGCTCCGGGTGTTCCCATCCGGTATCGTGGGCGCTGCACGCCGCGTGGGCGAAAAGGGCTACTCGATCCATGGTCCAGTTGATCGGCTTGGGGACGGGCTCGTAGCTTCCAGGCATGACAATGTACACCATGCGGGTTCAGGGTCTACCGACCGGGCGTCGATTCGTACGCACCGCTCTCGTCGCATTCCTGCTGGCAACGGCCGGCGGGTGCGATATCGAGTGGGGCGGGGCTTCCGTTCACCTGGAGGACCCCTCGCCTCCTCCCGTGGAGTCCCCAGCGGCCGAACCGTCCGCGGAACGCGCCGAGGTGCCCCTGCCGGAGGGCCCGTTGCTGTGGGCCGTCCGTTCCGATGGCGGGAGGGGCGAAGTCCTCGCGATGCCCGTCGCACGGCTGGTGGAGGGCGTGCCCACAGCGCTGGAGTATCCCGAGCCGCCACCCGAGGGGTTCCGTGAGCGCTTCGACGCCGCCTTTGCGGGTGAGGGAACCGAGCTGCTACTCGGAGCCACGGGCTTCCGGATCGGATCTCTCGTCCTGTCGGGACCCCCGCGCGTGCTGGACGCGGGTTGTCCCTCGGCCATCCCGGCGCGTGCGCTCGTGCTGCCAGGCACGTCGCTGCCGCCGGTTTCTTTCGGCCTCGGACCCGACCTCGTGTTCGGCGCTCCCGACGCCCCGGAGAGCGCGCTGGTAGACAACCGGATCCGGACCTTCGGCCCGATTCTCGCCGAACAATTGCTCCGGCAGGGCGGGGAAGGCCGTCCGTTCCTGGCTCAGCGCGCCGTGCTCGAGGCCTTTCCGTGGCCCGGAGATGAACGGCCGGCGATGGCCGCCACGTACCTGATCAACGATTCCGTGGACGGCCCCGGGCCGACGGGCTCCGCGACCTCCCTGTTCTTCCTGGCCCGCTTCGGCCCGAGCGGCTACGTGGCGGACTGGTCGGAGATGCGGATCTACTCGGGTCAAGGGGAGAGAGAGATCTTCACCTGGCTCGGCGCTGCGCCCGTGCCCGGAGGTCGGCTGGACTTCGCCGTCCGGCACGACGGGGCTACGCGGCGGCTCGTGGCCAGCGTGGACAGTGACGACCCCGGTCGGGGCATCGCGTGGACAGAGGGAGCGCGCTGTCCGGTTCTCGAGTTGCTGGAAGTGCCGGGGGTGCTGAATGCCCCGGGGAACGCTGCGGGGGCGCCGGCGAACTGAGTCTGGCGGTCGTCAGGCCGCGGCGAAGGTGCCGAGTGCCTTCCCGAATTCGCTCTTCCTAATGTCCTGAAGAGCACGATCGCGAAGTTGGCGAACCCGTTCGCGTGTCACGCCAAGCAGTTGCCCGATCTGCTCCAGCGTGTGCTCGGACTCTCCCTGCAGCCCGTAGTAGAGCCGTAACACGCGGGCGTCCCGCGGACGGATGGACTGGAGTGCAAGCGCCACGTGTTCCTTCAGCATATTGGCGTCCACGACTTCTTCCACGTCAGACTCGTCCACCAGGAAGCGGTCGATCAGCTGACTGTCCTCACCCTCACCCACCGGAGCGTCCAGCCTGACCTCGGCTACGTTCAGCGAGAGAAGCATCTCGACGGTCTTCTCTTCGAGCTCCGCCGGGCCCGCGATCTCCACCGGAGTCGGATCCCGGCCCAGCTTCTGTTTCAGTCCCTCGCTGACACGGAGCACCCGGCTCAACTCGGTAGCCCGGTTGAGAGGCAGCCGGACTGAGCGGCTCTGACGCGCCAGCGAGGCGAGGATCGCCTGCCGGATCCACCATACGGCGTAGCTGATGAATTTCACGCCCTGGTCGGGGTCGAACTTCCTCGCGGCGGTGACCAGGCCCACGTTGCCTTCCTGGACCAGGTCACCGAACGGGAGGCCCCTGTTCTGGTACCGCTTGGCGACGGAGACCACGAAGCGAAGGTTGGCACGGACGAGGCCAGCCAGGGCTTCCTTGTCACCAGCCCTCGCGAGGCGTGCCGTTGAATCCTCCTGTTCGGGTGTTAGGAGGGGGTAGCGGCTCAGGTCCTCCAGGTACAGGTCGACCATACTCGCGGCCTCGGGAGACACAACCTTCCCGTGGTATTTTCCGTTGCGCGACATGATCGTCCCAGGAGCGAGTGCAGCCATCGGTTATAAGGGGATGGAAGCTATGAACGCTTTTCAAGAGCGTCAAACAGCGTTCGCGGAGCGGTCGGCTCGAGGACGCACCGGGTGATGGAGCCCCGCATCCCTTCACATCCGCTTGTTTCGCCGCCGGTGCAAGCGTAGATAGGGTGATGCGCCGGCCGGCAATCGTAGGCGGGGCGGCGCGCATTCCTTTGTCGAGAGGTCCATGGGACGTTTCTGGTGGAAGTGCGCCGCCCTGACCGACGTAGGGCGTGTGCGGCGCAGCAACGAGGACTCGGTCTACTGTTCCGCGGAATCCGGCGTGTTCGTCGTGGCCGATGGAATGGGCGGACACGCTGCTGGAGAAGTCGCGAGCGCGATCGCGTCGGAATGGATCGCGGAACGGCTGTGCGGTGCCTGTATGACCATGGAACTCGACCAGGTCGAGGACCGGTTTCGCACCGCGTTCGTGGAGGCGGGTCGGGAGATTCTCCGCCAGGCGGCGGAGAACACGGCCCAGCTCGGGATGGGCACGACGGCGACGGTCCTGTTCCTCCGGGAGGACGGCCGATACATCATCGGCCACATCGGAGACAGTCGGGCCTACCTCGTCCGGGACGGCATGATCAGCCAGGTCACACGGGATCACTCCTGGGTCCAGGAGCAGGTGGACCGGGGCATGATCACGCCGCACCAGGCCAAGAACCATCCACAGTCGAACATCATCACGCGCGCTCTTGGCACCGAGGCCTACCCCACCCCTGACCTTTACAACGGGGAAGTACAGGCGGGCGACACCTTCCTGCTGGCGTCCGACGGGCTGACAGACATGGTGTCCGAAGAGCACATGCTCACGATTCTCGAAGAAGAAGAGGACCCGAAGCGCTGCGTGGCCCGCCTGGTGCGGGAGGCGAATCTCGCCGGTGGAATGGACAACATCTCCGCGCTCGTGGCGCGGATCGGCGAAAGTTCCTGACCGAACGACACCCACACCGTGACCCGGCCCTGTCAGCCGGTGTAGATGGGCTCTCCTGACTCCAGTCGCTGCTCCACAACGTCCTCCTCCGAAGCCAGCAGGTCGAGCAGTGGCTCGGGGTTCCAGCGGCCAGCGGGCTCCAGGGAGAACACGCGCAGCACCCGCGTCGTGTGGTGCAGAGAGCGCCCGAGGCGTGGAAGGTCTATCAGGCCCGCTTCTCCCTCGGAGGTGAGCCGGATCACTTCGCCGCGGCGCCGGACCAGGAGGAGACGCAGTTCCAGCATGCGCGGGTTCGCGGGATAGTCCAGAAATACATTGCCGGGCTCGAGTCCCCGATCCTCCGCCAGCCGGTCTTCCACCCGCCGTACCAGGTCACGCCGGTGGGGCAGCCAGTCGGCGATTCCCTCCGGCAGCTCGTCACCCAACAGCTCGACGGTGCGCTTGGGCAGACGCCGATCCACCAGCGCCGTGAGCAGAGTGCGGAGAATCGTGGGAGCCTCGCCGTCCTCCATCCGGGCGTCAAGCAGGTTCAGCAGTTCTTCGTCCGTCGGACCGGCCAGCTCCTCGCGCAGGAGGAGTTCGGCATCGAGGGCCCCCTCGACGAGGCGCCGGAACGCGACCGTCGCCGAGCGCACCGCATGGTGCCAGTACACGTTCCTGAACATCTGGTACTTGGCGAACATCAGCGACTCGAGCGCGGAGATCCCCTTCTCCGTCACAGCGACTTCGAGAGGGTCCGACTCGGATTCACGTGCCAGCGTCAGGGAATCGAGCAGTCGATCCACGTCCACCGCACCGTAGGGCACTCCGCAGAACAGGCTGTCCCGACGCAAGTAGTCGATCTTGTCCAGGTCGAGTGAACCGGACACGAGCCCCTGTAACGGATGCTGGGAGCGCCCCCGAATGAGCTCGCCGATCCGCTGCACCGCCCCCGCTCCCAGCTCGCCGAGAGCCGCCCGAATGCCGGGCGACTCGAGGACCTGGTCGGCCACATCCTCGTGATGGCCCGGGATCGCGTCGGGCTCCAGCTCTTCCATCGCGTGCGAGAAGGCGTAATGGCCGACGTCGTGCAGCAGGGCCGCCAGTTCGATCTCGGGGATCGTCCGTCGCGACAGGTCGTCGAGCCGATCCAACTGGCCCTTTCGATCCAGGGCCTCGATCGCGCGGCCCGTGAGGTGGTAGACGCCAAGCGCGTGCAGGAAGCGATTGTGTACGGCGCCCGGATAGACGAGATGGGCGAAGCCGAGCTGCTTCACCCGGCGGAGGCGCTGGAATTCGGGGGTGTCCACCACCGCTGCGGCGGCAGCGTCCAGGTGCACGTTCTGCCACAGTGGGTCCCGTACGGTCCGGCTGGTGGAGTGCGGCACGAGTCTCCTCCGGAGGACATGGCTTCCCGGCGGCCGATGCCGGGAGGGGTGCGAGAAGATGGGCAAAGCCTCCGGCCCCCCGCAAACGGAGGGGCCGGAAGCCCTTCAGGTAGAAAACGCCGTCAGACTTTGACCGGTTCGGCCTTGCCGGCCTTTACCGCGACCACATCTGCGTCCTGGCCACGGTGCGCTGCGTCCACAACGCTGATCGCTACCAGGTTCGTGATGTCCTCTACCGTCGCACCCCGTTGAAGCAGGTGCACCGGTTTGGCCATCCCGAGAAGTACCGGTCCGATAGCCGTCGCACCGCCAAGTCGGGTGAGCAACTTGTACGAAGCGTTGGCCGCCGTGAGGTTCGGGAACACCAGCACGTTCGCCGGCCGCTTGAGGTCGGAGAACGGATACCGGCTCTTGAGAATGCCCTCGACCACGGCCGTGTCGGCCTGCATCTCACCGTCAATAGTGATATCCGGCCGCAGGTCCTTCACGATTTCCACGGCCTTCCGGACCTTCTCGGATTCGGGATGCCTCGCCGACCCGAAGTTCGAGAACGAGATCATTCCAACCCTCGGGCTGATCGACAGGCGGCGCACGAAATCCGCCGTCAGGATCGCCGTCTCCGCCAGGTCCTCGGCGGTCGGGTCGATGCTGACGGTCGTGTCAGCGAAGAAGTACAACTGCTTCTGGAACACGAGCATGAACAGGCCGGCCACGCTCTTCACGCCCGGCTCCATCCCGATCGCGTGCAGGGCCGGCCGAAGCGCGTTCGGATAGCTCAGGTTCGCCCCGGCTACCAGGGTGTCTGCGTCCCCGCTATCCACCATCATGGCACCGAAATACAGCGGGTCATTCATCTTCCGCTGCGCGCTGTCCTGCGTAATCCCCTTCCGCTTGCGCCTTTCGAAGAACATGCCGGCGTACGCGTCCCGCCGGTCACTGTGACGTGGGTCCACCATCTCCACGCCTTCCAGATCCACCTCCGCGTGCTCGGCCACCTCGCGGATCACGTCCGGGTCTCCGAGCAGGATCGGCGTCCCGAGCTTCTCCTCGAGGATCGCATGCGAGGCCCGCACCACCGTCTCGAACTCGCCCTCCGGGAGCACGATACGTTTCGGGGTCTGCTGGGCCGTGTCCATGATCGAGCGCATGAGCTCGCGGGCCGGCCCTAGTCGCGCCTCCAGTTGGGACTTGTAATCCTCTATGTCCACCGGGTTTCGGGCTACTCCCGTGCGCATCGCCGCCTCCGCGACCGCACTGGCCTCCCGTATGAGGACGCGATGGTCGAACGGCGTCGGGATCAGGTACTCACGTCCGAAGTGCAGGCGCTTGCCCTCGTAGGCCGCCGAGACGGACTCCGGTACGTCTTCCTTGGCCAGCTCGGCCAGCGC
>JAUVPT010000193.1 GCA_030598525.1 Gemmatimonadota bacterium | reverse complement strand
TCGCACGCGTCGCGTGCTCAGGGTCGAGGCTGCGCCTCGACGGCAAATTCCGCCTCCCCGATTAGAGCCGCGGGTACTTCGCACGCTCCGCGTGCTCAGGGTCGAGGCTGCGCCTCGACGGCAAATCCCGCCTCCCCGATTTAGAGCCGCGGGTAGCTCGCACGCTTCGCGTGCTCAGGGTCGAGGCTGCGCCTCGACAGCAAATCCCGCCTCCCCGACTGCGATTTCGTCAACACTCGACCACCAGCCCGCCTACACCCCCAGCGCCGCCGTTGCCCTGGGATAGTCTTCAGCCCGGATGTACAAGACGTATCCGTAGGCACCTTTCCCGTCCGTGACCGCGGTTGATGCGAACACGTTCACTCGCGACTGAAACAGCTGTTCGTGCACGGAGACCAGGGCTCCCAGTTCGTCATCGCCCTGTACGAGCAGCGCAGGATGAGGACCGTCCAGCGACATGCCGGCCCCGCTCGCCGCATTCTCGAGCCTAGCGGACTCTTCGGGAAACAAGGTCATCTGGGTCCGAATCGGCCCTACCGGTACAGCCGTGAATGCCAGGAGGTTCACCCCTAGAGAGGCGAAGCGGGAGAGGATCTTGTACGCCTCGCCCGGTTGATCCTCGACAGTGGTGTAGTAGTACTCGACCCGGCGGATTCGGTAGGCCATCACACTCCTCCGTGCTACGGTTCGGCGAGATCGGAGCCCCTGGACTCCTCGCCATCTGGCGCCCCCGGGGGAGGGCGCGCGCTGCCCTGTTCAGCGTGGCGGACGGTCCATGGCGGAACGTCCGCTGTCAACAATACACCGAGGGGCCCGGGAAGGTCGAGTCCCGCACGCCGGGAGGAAACGCGGCGACTCGGTTACTGACCCGGCCGGTACCTCCGCACAAGGTCCGCCTCGATCTGGCCCTCTGTGAACGAGATCGGCTTGAGCTCGCCGCGAGAGAACATCTCGGTCTGGTCATCGAAATGCTCGGAGGAGGAATCCCCCGTCTGCCCGAAGACCAGGACGGAATAGGCCCTGGGGATCGAATCGAACTCGACGGCCAGGATCCAGGCGTCCCCGCTATAGGCCCGCAACAGGCCGTCCTCATCCTGGTCGAAGGCAAGGTGACGGAAACAGCCCAGGAACGCCTGGCATCCGCTGACCGGGGCGTCCACGTCGCCCCAGCGGACCCTGTGCACGTCTCCCCAGGCGACGTCCCATCTCCCATAAAGCTCCGTGGCCTCGTCAACCGCAGCGCCGAACGCCTGCGCGGCCAGATTTGAGCTGTCCAGCCCAACGGGCGTCTCCATGGGCTCCGCGGGATCCCACGCGCGAGCGTAGTCCCCTCCCATGCCATCATACTTGCCGACCCAGATCTCGAAAAGCACGCCACCTCTACTGTCGGCCCTGGACGTGTTGTCCCAGGACTCGAGGAGGTCGATGGCCGAAGCCACCTCACCGACTGCTCCGGAAGCACGCACCGCTTGGACCAGGTCGCTCTTGACCCGGTCGGCCATGAGCATGCGGGGCGAGTGCTTGAGCTCGATCACTTGCTCCAGGGTCACTCCATCGGCGCTTCGCAAGAGCTCGACCGCCAACTGACTGCGCAGCCGAAGTCGACGCTCGGGCCACGCCGCCGGAACCGAAGGCGCGTCAATGAGATGCTCCAGGTTGGTGTAGTGGAACGAGTCGTTCTCGTTGTGGAGGTACCCGCTGGCCGGGTTCAGAAGTTGAGGGAGCGAGTCGAATGGCACCAGCTCCTGCCACACGTCACTGCGGGAAATCACTGGAATTGCCACGGTGTCGCGGCCTGAAGGGTGGGGAAGAACGGGAATGGCCGCATTCCAGACGTAGAAGATGTTTGCGTCGGCATCGGCGTACGTGAAGCTCGACTCCTTCATGGCCCGGAGCCGCATCGCCTCCTTCCACTCGTCGAGTGTGGAAGCCTGCATCATTCGGAGGAACTGCTCAGTGCGTCGGTACTCTCCCCAGTCAGCGGATCGGACCACGTACACCGTGTCCGCAGTCCGGTCGACGACGGGGCCGATCTCTGTATCGAGGAACTCCCGCGTGACCGTCTCCACTCCCGAGGGACCGGAGACCTTGACCTGAAATACCGTGGCTTGCAGGGGCACGGACTCGCCGTCCAGCATATAGGCGTCAGGATTCTCGGGGGCTACTGCCAGGGCATAGAACTCCTCGACATCTGGTGAGTTGTTCGTCGTGCTCCATCCGAGGTTGGCGTTGAATCCGCCGTTGAAGTACATGGGGTATCCGACCCTGAAGTCACCGTAGAAGTCAATCACTCCCGGCACCGTGATGTGCGCTTCGTAGTACACGCTGTAGCGCCCCGCACCCCACGACAGGTGAGGATTCCGGACGAGAATCGCGTTCCCACTGGCCGTGCGCGAGGGCCCCAGGGCCCATGCATTGGATCCGTCTCCAGAGGCCGCCGCAGAGTCCCGCGCGGCTTTACGGGCCTCCTGGCCACGGAGGAAACGTCGAGTGGCGCCGTCCAACGTCTCGTCTACCCAGTGAGCGGCGACATCCACACCCGTGAACCGACCACTGGCCCACTCCGGGACCCGATCGGGATGCAGTTCAATGAATCGGTTCACCGCGGCAGCGTAGCCTTCATAGATCTCGCGCGCATCCTCAGCGAGCGCCGGATAGGCCCGGGTGGCCTGTTCGTACCGACGACGCCACCAGAAATCCGAGTCCACGAGGTCCTGTCCCTTGAACAGCGCGAGCTCGCCCCGGACCATGGTGAGTCGCTCCACCACCAGATGGCCGTAGTCTTCCATGTGAGCCCACGCGAGCCCGTAGGCCATGGCGCCAAGATCGTCCGCCAGGATGTGTGGGACTCCGAAGGATGTCCGCCGGATCTCCACCCTGTCAGGGTACCCAGTGGCTGCATCACCCCCGCATCCGGACAGGACGAACAGGATGGGAACCAGGATCCACGCTCGACTCGGACTTGCCCGTCTGGATGGCGTCATGTCGGTTACCTCGTGAGACACGGTCACAGGGACGTCCCAGCGCTGTTGCAGAATCGAGTCGAAACCTAATGATGCGCGCGTTTGACAGACAGGTACGTGACAGGGCCCTGCCGGCCATCGCCACGGGCCTGGTGGGTCTGCTTGCTCCCCTCCTTGCCTGCTCCCCGGAGGCTCGCCCGTCCCGGGAAGTCGTGCCGGGGATCGAGATCCTCGCACGGGACTCTTCGGGCATCCTGGCCGGACTCCGGGTAGGGCTGATTACCAATCACACGGGGATCAGCCGGGACAGTACGCCGACGGCGAGTCTCCTGCTGGACGCGGGGATCGAAGTGGTAGCCCTGTTCTCGCCCGAGCATGGTCTGCAGGGGAGCACGGATCCCGGACAACCAGTCCAGGACCACCGCGACGAAACGTCGGGCCTCCCGGTCTATTCGCTATATGGGGAGCGCCTCACGCCTGATTCAACCGTTCTGCGGGAGCTCGATGCCCTCGTGTTCGACATCCAGGACATCGGGGCACGTTACTACACGTACGTGTCTACCATGGCAGAGGCGATGCGGGCGGCAGCGGGCTTCGATCTCCTGTTCGTCGTCGCGGACCGACCGAACCCCATCGGCGGTGAGCTGGTGCAGGGCAACGTCCTGGATCCCGCCTTTGCCTCTTTCGTGGGGCTCTTTCCCGTGGCCATGCGACACGGGATGACCGTCGGCGAGCTTGCACTGATGTTCAACCGTGAATTCGAGATTGGAGCTGATCTCCGGGTGATTCCGGCGAGTGACTGGCGTCGGTCTGACTGGGCGGACGATACTGGGGTGCCATGGATTCCCACGTCGCCCAACATGCCCGACCTCGAGAGCGCCTCGCACTATCCGGGCACCTGTCTGTTCGAGGGTACCAATCTCTCGGTGGGTCGGGGTACCGACCTGCCGTTTCAACAGATCGGGGCGCCCTGGTTGGACGCTGCGGACGTCCTTGCCCGGCTCTCCGCCGAGATCCTCCCCGGAGTTCGCCTCGAGCCCGTGACTTTCACTCCACGCGGAGCGGACGACGGCAAATTCGAGGGCCGGCGAGTCCAGGGAATCAGACTGAAAGTAACGGACCGGAGGCTCTACGACCCTACCCGAACAGCCCTCGCGCTGCTCCTGGCAGTCAGGGAGTCCGCTGATACGGCATTCGCCTGGCGGCCCGCGGCCTTCGATCGGTTGGCGGGCACCGATCAACTCCGGCTTGCCGTGGACGGTGGGGCTACCGTGGATGAAATCATCGACGGATGGGCTGACTCGCGACAACAATTCGAGAGAAGCCGAGCTCGGTACCTGCTATATCCCTGAGTAGCCGCTTCAACCTCTGTACCGGATGCTACTCCTCTTCCATGACCTCCGCCAGCTTCTTTTCGTCGTAGTAGTCGAGCTTGTGTAGCGGCATCACGACGCTTGATAGCACGTTCAGCACGTGC
>JAUVPT010000075.1 GCA_030598525.1 Gemmatimonadota bacterium | reverse complement strand
CCGGGCCGCTACTTCGCCTACAACAACTGGGACTTCAACACCTTGGCTGCGATCCTGGAACTGGAGACGGGAGCTCGGGTCTTCGAGACATTCGACGAGTACTTCGGCGCGCCGCTTCAAATGGAGGACTGGCGCGTTTCGGACGGCTACTATCACTACGAGCGAGACAAGTCGAAGTACCCGGCCTACCCGTTCCGGATGTCGGCGCGCGACGCCGCGCGCTTCGGGTTGCTGTTCGTCCGCGACGGGAGGTGGAACGACGAACGGATCCTCTCCGAACAGTGGGTACGCCGCAGTTCCGCCCTCTACTCGATCGACAGCGAGATCATGGGCTACGGGTTCATGTGGTGGCTGTTGCTCGAACCCAGGTTCGCCAGCCACGGGGCGTTCGCGGCGCTCGGCGTCGGGAACCAGATGATCGCGGTGCTGCCCGGGGCGGACCTGGTGATCGTCAATCGCGCCAACACCTACGAGGGCGACGCGACGCCGATGCCGGAGTTGCTCGACCTCATCGAGCAGATCCTCGAAGCTCGGACAGGCACAACACAAGCGAATCCGGATCTCATGCCGCTCGAAGTCCGTCCCGATTCGATGATCACGCGGGTTCGGGATGAGCGCCTTGGCGAATTCGTCGGCGAATGGGACTTCCCTCCGCCACCGCTTGGTCTGCCTGCTCTGACGAACGTCCGTATCACCGCCGGTGAAGGTTACCTCGTGGCGTTCGCTCCGGTCGGGGGCACGTTCCGACTCTATCTGCAGGAAGACGGCTCTCTGCACGAGGAGGACAGCCACGAGCGTTACATACCGGTCCCGGACGCAGACGGTTCGTTCGCCGGGATCGCCGACGTGAGATCCATCGTAGCGGGCGCGATCGCCGCCGCCGCCGATGGTCGGAGTGACCGTGCCGACCAGATCTTTGCCATCGTCGAGGGAGATGAAGGCGTCGAGGTGATGGTCGGTAGAGCCGTTTCCGATCTCATGGACGGCAGGCAGGAGTCCGCCGAGAGCGGAGTCCGGGATCTGGCGGAACGCACGAATCCGGCCCGGGTCGAGGCCCAGGTGAACGCCGTGGGTTACGCGCTGCTGCAGAGCGAGCAGACCTCGCAGGCCCTGGAAGTCTTCGAGCTCAACACACGGGTCTTCCCCGAGGCATTCAACACGTGGGACAGCCTCGGCGAGGCGCACATGACGCTCGGCAACGACGATGAGGCCATCCGGTTCTACCAGCGGTCCCTGGAGCTGAACCCGGGCAACACGAACGCGGAAGAGATGATCTCCCGGATTCGGGGAGGCGCAGAGCAGCAGGATTAGGCGCGCCGGGGGAACGGTTCAGCCGGCTCAGATCCCTGCTACGCGGTTCTCAACTGTTTCCCGCCTCGGCAATACGGGCACCCTCGGGGATCTCGTCCGGGGGCAGCCCCGAGGCCGCTTCCAGCCGGCCGCTGAAGTTGAAGAAGGAGGTCAGGGCCGTGATCTCCCAGATCGCCTGCTCATCCCAGCCACACTCCCTCAGCAGGCCGATATCGTCTTCGTCCACCAGGCTCGGCGTCTCGGTCAGCTTGCTGGCGTAACGGAGCAGTGCCCGGGTCTGGTCATCCATCTCGTACTCGGGCCATTCCGTCGCGAATTCATGGCCGAGGTGCTCATCTCCGGAAAGGCGACGAACCGCCGCCGTATGGAGACCGAGTCACGGAGCTCCGCCCACCTTGCCGTTCACGACTGTCGCCAGCATCTCGCGCTGGAGACGGCTGAGCGGTGACGGTTTGCGCAGATGAAGGTGGTTGTACAGGGCGCCCGCAGGCCGCGCGACCTTGAGGTCGACGGCAAGAACCTGGTACACGCCCGGAACGACCCCGCCATACTGACGGCGAACCCAGCCAAAGAACAGCTTGCGAATTCCTTTCGCCTGGTCCGGCACGATCGTCAGGATGTTCGCCATTGCTCAGTCTCCTGCGCTGGACGGGCCAGCGGAATCAAAACCCGTGAATACCAGGCGGTACTGACTTTCCGCAGCGTCATACTCTGCACGAAACTCGGTCGGGTATCGGACGCCGGCGGGCAGGTTCTCGACCACGGGTACCGCGAGGGCGAAGTCCGACTTCTCGAGCAGCCGATCGCGGGAAACCATCGGCTCGATGAACGCCGCTTCACCACCGTAGTAACCCACGAGCATGCTCGCCTCGAAAGCTCCGGTCTCAGCCAGGTCACCTTCCGGCATGGCGTGCATCCCCATGTTCGGAACACACAGGCCTACGAGTACGCCCATCCCTGGGATATCCACGTCCGGAAGAGCGTAGCCGGCCGGGATGCTTCGCGGCTTCGTCTCATCGGAGCAGTCGATCGCGCGGACTTCGGACTGCGTGAGGTTGTAGAAGTGAAAATCGAAGTGCGGAGCCATAAACGTGGTCGGCGGGTGGCCATGCGCCTCCCAGTTGATCGCCAGGTGATCGAATCCAAGCGCTGTCCGCGCTTCGGACGGAAGGGCGACGGTCGCCATCTGTTCAGGCGGCCACACCATCTCCGCTTCCAGGGGCACCGCCTCGATGAGCGCGATGGGGATCGTGGCCCCCAGTTCCACCGCCGTTCCTGATTCCGTTACCACCCACGTGCACACTGCCGAGTCGAGCACCTTGCCACACGAGCGGGATGTGGAGCGAGCCTCCTGAGCGACCGCGGATGCCGTGATGACGACCGACAGAACGAGTGCGATCGGAGTCACGATTCGCCTGGAACCCATACTGACCTCCCCTGCTGTTCAGTGGTTTTCCAGCGCCCGTGGCTCGCACCCGCGGACCCGCACAGCACGACTGTGGGGCGCCTATTGAGTAGACAGTGTGTCTAAGCAACTAATCGCCAGCCTAAATCAACTCCGCAGGTCTGTCAAGTTCGCTGGGCATGTTGTATAATGAAATCATGAATTCCGACTCCGAAGCGAGACCATATCGCAAGGCCGAACGTGCCCGGCAGGAGCAGGAGACCCGTCTGCGCATCACGGAGGCGGCGGTCGAGCTGCACCGCACTGTGGGGCCGGCGAATACCACGATGACCGAATTAGCAGAGCTGGCCGGCGTGAGCCGGGCGACGGTCTACAATCACTTTCCGTCCGAGTTCGAGCTGTTCATGGCGTGCTCGACTCATTGGGCAACCCAGAACCCGTTTCCGGACCCGTCACGATGGGCTGCCATCGAAGCCCCTTCAGAGCGGCTCGTGAGTGCCCTGAAGGAGCTCTACCGATGGTACCGGCTGAAAGAAGACATGCTGGGCAACGTCTTCCGAGACATTCCCGTAGTGCTGCCGCTCGCGGAGGTCATGGGCCAGCTATGGTCACCGTACGAGGAGGCGATGGTCCAGACCCTGGCTGCCGGCTGGGCGGACCGTAAGGCAGAGGTGGAGGAGCTCGAGGCAATGCTCCGCCTGGTCCTGGACTTCAACACGTGGCGAATCCTGACCGACTCGGGGTTGAGTCATGGACGCGCGGCGGAGCTCGCCGCTCGAATGGTGATCGGGGCGGCAGGGGCGTGAGGGCGCTCTCACTCGAGGGCCGCTCCGCGCTCGTCCAGGAACTCGCGGAGCAGGGACCGGTCGTTGATCCTCTCCAGCTACTATGCCGGTTTCTCGACGATGATTTCCACCGGAGCTACCCGACCCTGCGACACGTTCTCGATCATGTTCCTCACCTTTTCCGGAGCGGAACCGCCCATGAGAACGTGAAGACCCAGGGGTGAACTCGCTGCACCGTTTCCGTTCGCCTGGAGATGCGTGAAGAATTCCATCGCGAACTCGCTCCGGTTGTTTTCCGCCACGACCCGGAACCCGGCCGCCTCCAGAGTTCCCCGGTAGGTAGCTGGGGTCGAGACCCGACTCTCCCCGGAAGAGGTGGCCCAGGGAACGGGGAACCGGAGGTCGCCGTCGCCCATACGCATGACGTCATACACCCCTAGTCGTCCGCCCGGTCGCAGCAGCCGGAACATCTCCAGAGCGAGGAGCTCCTTGTTCTCGATGTTCATCCCGACGTGCAGCATGAACGCCTTGTCGAACGCTCCATCCTCGTACGGAGTGGCCGTCGCGTCACCGCGGTCGAGCGAGACGAGATCGCCCAGCCCGACCCACTCGCACAGCACCTCGCCGGTCTGGACATAGTCATCGGTCAGGTCGATGCCGGTCACCCGGCAGCCGTACCGCTGCGCCGCGAATCGGCTGGCGCCTCCCAGTCCGCAGCCGACGTCCAGAACGTGATCGTTCGTGGCGAGACCCAGCTGATCCAGGAACGCCTCCGTCGCGATCCGACCGCCGATGTGGAACTCGTCCACCGGCGCGAGGTCCTCGACGTTCACCGTTTCGGACGTTTTGCCCAGCTGCCGGACGCCAGAACGAATGGCCTCTAGGAGTTCGCCGTGGCTGTAATGGCTCTCGACAGCGTCGTTATGCGGCATCGTATCTCCCTGGTCTGTTCTCACCATGTGTGTGCCGGCTGCATGACTCTCGACGTGGAATGCGCGAAGTGACTGATGAATGGGACATGGCGCCGCCCGCAGCGCGCTTCCCGGATGCCGGCTACTCATCCCACGAACGGGGCATCACCCGGAAACTGGTAGCCGCCACCACCAGGATCGCGGATACAGGATCTCCCGTGCGCGGCACGAGGAGTGTTTCCCGAGGCCGTTAGCGCGATTTTGTCAGGTCGGAGAATTCACCCGGCGAGTCCTACTATCTCCTCGATCGCCCATTCAGCCGCTGCACGGATCACGTCACGAGGCGAGTCAACTCGAGAAGCCTGCCGCAGAAAGTCAATTTGATCCTGGTTCCCACTGCGGCCGATCGCCCGCAGGGCCTCGGCCTGTACCTGGTAGGAACTGTCGGACAGGAAACGCTCGCGGAAGAACGGCACCAACGTGGCGTCTTCTGCACCCCCCAGGGCGCGGATCGCCGCGCGCCTGACCTCGGATCGTTCGTCTGAGGTCGCAGCTCGGAGTTCCGTTGCCGACTCTGGCCCTTTCAAAGAAGCAAGCGTTTCCACGGCAGCAACCCGCACCGCCCAGAACGGATCTTCGCGCACCGTCGCCGCCAGCTGGCCAGCAACGCCCGGGTGGTTGCCGAACTTGCCCAGCTCTCGCACTGCCCATTCCCTTCCGACGACATCGTCCTGGCACGCCTGGTAGATCAACTCCTCCACGCTCTTCTCGAAGGTCCACTCCTTCAGGAGCCAGTTGCCCTCGTCAAATCGCACCAGGAGAGGCTCATCGGAACTCGGAAAGACGAAGCTGTCGTGCTCGCTCTCCAGCCAGACCGTCTCCACACGCTTACCGGACTCCGTGACGATGCCGACTTGTACGGGCATCCTGTAGATGGGCACGCCGTGGGCCCGGCCTTGAACCTGCGCTATGTTCAGATGAACCTCTCCGGCCGCACCATCCCAGACGGAACTCACTTCGAAGACTGGATGGCCCGGCAAGAAGACGGACTGCTCAAAGAACCAGTCCATGTCCCTGCCAGCCACTTCGTTCACGGTCTTCATGAAATCGTGGGTGTCCACTGACTCGAAGGCATGGTCATGCAGGAACGTGCTGAGGGCCCGGAAGAAGAGCTCATCGCCAAGCAGAAACCGAAGCTGGTGCAGGATCGCGGCGCCCTTCGGGTAGGTATGCGAGTCGAAGTTGTCGTGCGGCCGCTCGTACCGGTTGAATACGATCGGCCGCACGTAGCGGGTGTGGGCTTCGCGCAGGTACGCGTTCTTCTTGCCCGACAGCGCCCAGGCGCCTTCGTCGTCGCCGCTCTCATGCCGGGTCCAGAGGTAGTCGGAGTAGGTCCCAAAGCTCTCGTTCAACCATGCGTGTGACCATTCGCGGAGCGTGATGAGATCACCCCACCACTGGTGCGCGATCTCGTGCGCGATGATGCGCTCCCACGAGAAGTCCTGTTCGGCCCTCCGATCGTGTATGACTCCGTCGCCGAGAATCGTGGCCGACGTGGCTTCGGCGCCGCCTCCGACATGCGGAGTGGTCACCTGATCGTACTTGGCCCAGGGGTATGGGTAATCGAACAGGTCGCTGTAGTAGGCGATCATGCGAGGGGTCTTAGCGAAGATCCAGCGCGCATCTTCGATGGCATCCGGGTACACCCAGTAGGCGATCGGGAGATCGCCCAGTGAGTCCTCAATCACTGCATAGGGACCGATCGCCAGCATCATCAGGTATGTGGCGTGCGGGTGCTCCTGCGACCAGTGCCAGGTGGCGGTCCCGGCGGTGTCGTCCTCAGTGACCGCGATCAGTCTGCCGTTGGACAGGACGCGGTTGCCCTCCGGCACGGTGACGATCAGTTCATGGGTCACCTTGTCGTTGGGGTAGTCGTACAGAGGGATCCAGTGGTGTGCTTCGTCAGGCCAGGAATCGGTCGAGACCATCCGGGGATGATCTTCACTCGCGTCGTCGAAAAAGAAGCCCTCCCGAGATCCTTCGCCCTGGTACAGCACAGTGACGTCGAGGGTATCTCCGAACGCCGCCGGCCGTGGAAACAGCACGACAACGCTCGTGTCCGATCGCTCCAGGGAGAGCTCACGTCCCTCTTGATCGAACGCCGACTCTATGGTCAGCCCTTCCGCATCCAGCTCGAAGCGATCGATTCCAGCGGCCAATGGCGTCAGCGTAATCCGGTTTTCGCCCTGGAAGGTCCTGGCATCGAGATCGAATGTGAGACTCACGCGGTAGTGCAGATAATCAAAGGTGCGGCTCCGCTCTACCTGGACCGGCCGGCTCCAGACGTCCACCTGCTGTGCCGAGAGGGTCGTCAGTGTCACGATGCTGAAGGCAACGGACAGCCCGGTGCTCCGAGCGTGGCTGAGGAGAGGAACCATCACGATCTACCTCCCGATCTTCTGTAGCAGGCCGGGTTCACGCATTACGGTCTCGATCTCCTGCACGGTGCGGGGCAACCCCGTCGAGAGGTTTTCGTATCCGTCTTCCGTAATCACAACGGTATCTTCGATCCGAATCCCCAGGGTCTCGGTCTGGGGCATGTTGATGTCGCAGGCAAAGATGAACCCGGGCTCGAGAGGCTCATCCGGGCCGGTTACCGATGCCATCACATCGTGAGTTGCCATCCCGATCGGGTGGTTATAGCAGCCCCACCTAATGAGCCCGCGGAACCGGTCTTCGGTGTCATCATATCCATTCGCGACGAGCCACTCCTGAACCTTCTGACCTACCTCGTGGAAAGTGGTCCCCGCACGGTAGTTGTCGAGGCACACCTGCCGGATACCGAGGCCCAGCTCGTAGAGCTCTCTTTGCTCGGGCGTGAATGTGCCATTGGCCGGGAAAGTGGT
>JAUVPT010000335.1 GCA_030598525.1 Gemmatimonadota bacterium | reverse complement strand
TCGAAGCCCACGGCGTCCAGGACCCAGTCGTAGATCTCCCGGTTCACCTTGAACTCCAGGGTGCACAGGGAGTGCGTGATGTCCTCGATCGCGTCCTCGAGGCAGTGAGCGTAGTCGTACATGGGATAGATGCACCAGTCGTCAGCATGCCGGTAATGGTGCTCGTGCCTGATCCGGAACAGCAGCGGGTCCCGCATGGTCATGTTCGGTTGCGCCATGTCGATCTTCGCCCTCAGGACGTGCGCGCCGTCACCAAATTCTCCGGCCCTCATACGGCGGAACAGGTCCAGACTCTCGTCCGCCGGCCGGTCCCGGAACGGGCTGTTCCGGCCGGCCTCGGTTACCGTCCCGCGGTACTCGCGGATCTCGGTTTCGCTGAGGCTGTCGATGTACGCCTTGCCGTCACGAATCAGCTGTTCGCCGAAATCGTACAGCCGCTCGAAGTAATCGGAGGCGTAGTAGAGCCGGTCCTCCCAGTCGACGCCCATCCACCGCATGTCCTCGATGATCGCGTCGACGTACCGCTGCTCCTCGCTCGTCGGGTTCGTGTCGTCGAACCTGAGGTTGAAGGCGCCACCATATTCCTGCGCGATGCCGTAGTTGAGCCAGATTGCCTTCGTGTGACCGATGTGCAGGTATCCGTTCGGCTCCGGCGGAAATCGAGTGGCCACGCGGCCGCCGTACTTCCCGGTCCGGATATCCTCTTCCACCATCGAGCGGATGAAGTCGAGGGACTTTCTTTCTTCGTCGTTCGTCATCGCCAGGTCCGTTCAAGCTATCGATCGAGGTCGCGGTACTCCGGGGCTCTCGCCGGAAGGCCTGTAAGCTGTGTCCCCCACGGTTGAATGCCAAGTAGCACTCCCGCAGCGTCGCGAGCTTTCGCGAGAATGAGGGTGCGATTATGGTGGAGCGTCCGGGCACGGAGCGCCGTGCGGCGCGCGAGGCCGCCTGACTGACCGTTGAGTGGAGGATGTTCGTGGAGATTCGGAAGACGAAGTACGGGTTCCTGGCATTGGCCTTCGCGGCGGTGATCGCGAGCGCGTCGGCGTGCACGGGTGAAGACGCGAAGGCGGACCCGTATGCCGCCGGTTCCACCGTGGGCGTCCAGTCTGTCCAGGAGTCGGACATCCCCGAGGCGATTCTCGGAAAAGCAGCTCCGCCCAGGGGCGAAGACCTCGCCTACATGGATGCGGACCCGTCCACGATCGGCTACATCGTCGCGCCGGATGGGGAGGGTCCGTTTCCAGCCGTGCTCCTGATCCACGAGTGGAACGGTCTCGTCGATCGGGTCCGCCAGGTGGCCGACGCCTTCGCCGACGAGGGCTACGTGGCCCTGGCGGCCGATATGTACAGCGGTCGGATCGGGACCAACCGCGAGGAGAACATGGCCCTGATGCAGGAGGCCCAGGGCGAGCCCGATCGCGTCATAGCGAATCTCGACGCGGCGGTGAGCTACCTGAGGGCCCGTGATGACGTGACGGGCAAGGTGGCGGCGATGGGCTGGTGCTTCGGAGGCGGGGTGGCGCTCAGCTTCGCGCTCGGCGGGGAGAGCCACGAGGGAACGGCGATCTTCTACGGCCGGCTGATCGAGGACCCGGAGGTGCTGGCATCGATCGACCACCCGATCTACGGAACGTTCGCCGAGTTGGACGGCGGGATTCCCCCTGACCAGGTGAATCGATTTGCCGAGGCCTTGCGCACGGCGGGTGTCGAGAACGACATCCACATCTATGACGACGTCAACCATGGCTTCTGGCTGTGGGTGGATCGGGACCCGGAGACGGCCTCGACGCCGGCTGCAGATGCATGGACCCGCCTCAAGGCGTATCTGCAGCGGGTGCTCGGCTGATCCACCCGTAAGGACCACCGGGTGAGCGATAGCAGAAGCAGTTCGTGGCGATGGTTCCTGGCACTCGGCCTGATCGCGGCCGCGGTTCTCCGCATCGCGGGCCTCTGGACCGAGCTGTGGATGGACGAAATCCTGTCCGTCCGGCTCGTCGAGGCGGTGCAGTCTCCGCTCGGTGTGTTCGCGGACATACATAGCGACAACAACCACTATCTGAACTCGCTGTGGCTCTGGGCCGTCGGCTCCCGGGCCCCCGGGTGGCTGATGCGACTTCCGCCGCTGGTTCTCGGAGTGGCCCTGGTGGCGGTGGCCTACCGGATCACCCGCGCCCGAGGCCGCACTGAGGCGGCCGTCACGGCGGCCCTGTTCATGGTCTCGTATCCGCTGATCCACTATTCGTCGGAGGCGCGGGGCTACGGATACCTCGTGCTCCTGACGCTGCTGGCCTACGGCGCGTTTCGCCGGTGGAGCGCGGGAGGCGGCTGGTTGGCGGGCGCCACCTACGCTGTAGTCTCTGCTCTCGCGTTTCTCGCACACCTCGGTTTCGTTACGGTGTTCGCCGCTTTCCTTCTCTGGTCGGTGTTCGAGGTCCTGGACTCGAAGGAGAATCGGGCCCGATCCGCGGGGTCGCACGCGGCGGTGCACGTCCTTCCGACCGTGACGCTGCTGGTCCTCTACCTGGTGGACGTACGGTT
>JAUVPT010000071.1 GCA_030598525.1 Gemmatimonadota bacterium | reverse complement strand
CGGTTCATTCCGGAGGAAGTGGGGTCGTCGCCGCCGGTCACCGGGGGCGGATCCGCGGGGGGTGGGATCTCACCTGTCGGCGGAGCGACCCCGGTATCCAGCCTCTCGTCCGCCGCCTCGCCCGGTCCCACACCCTCGGTACTCTCGTCGGTGTTGATTCTGTCTTTGTCGTTGTCCATTCCTTCGTCCATCCGGATCTCGTCGCTCATCGTCCGTTCTCCCCGTTCGCTCGAGTCAGGTTCATCCGTATTGCTCTGTCGCGACCGTGGCGGGCAGCTCGGGATTTCGCATCCACCAGATCAGTCGATCCAGGCCGATGTACCTCCCCGTTGGGAAGAACAGAGTGACGAACAGGGCGAACAGCTCGACCAGGTTCTTGTTCACGATCACGTACGCTCCCTCCTGCGGGATCGCGTACTCGAACCCGACCCACGGCGGCGCCGCGACGTAGTAGAGAGCCAGCAGCAGAATCGCGAGGATGGTGGCGGTCCGGGTGAGCAGACCCAGCATCAGGAGGAGTCCGAGGATCAGGAGTCCCCACTTGTTGAGGCCGTCCACCAGCGCGAGACGGCCCGGGTCGGACACCAGCCACTCGAACCACTCGGACGCGAAGCCCTGCGACGCGCTGAGATAACCGGCGGAAGTCCAGTAGGGGTTCATGATCTTCGTCAGGCCTTCGTAGAAGAAGTGCCAGCCGATCGCGAAGCGCAGGGCCACGAGGGCCACGACCTGGAGCTTCGTGTAGGGGGAGGATAGAGGGTCGTAGGAGACCTTCGACATCGCTCACCTGCCTTCGAGGGAGAGGGCCGTCCAGCCGGTCGACATGTGCCGCGCCCCGTCCGGGGCGATCAGGAGGCACTCACAACCCGCTGTCGTCTCGATCAACCGGAGCCCTGCGGTGGGGCCCAGGACGAATACCGCCGTCGCCAGCGCGTCCGCCGTCGCCGCCTCGGGGGCGGTCACGGTGACGCTCGATGCCTCGACGGGAGAAACTCCACGCGGACCGGCCACGATGTGGTGGCGAGTCCGTTCGGGGTCGAAGTAAAACTCATAGCTGCCGGAGGTGGCGACCGCACCCCGGGCGAGGCCGATGACGTCCGGCCAGCGATCCTGCTTTTCCGGGTCCTGCACGGCCACGGTCCACGGCCGGCCCGGCTCTGGAATCCCGGCGGCCCGGATGTCGCCACCGGCATCGACCAGGTAATCACGGATACCGGCCTGCTCGAGCGAGGTCGCCATCGCATCGACGATCCACCCCTTCGCGATTCCGTCGAGGGTGAGGTGCATTCCTTCCCGGACGAACGCGATCCGTGGCCCGTCACACCGCACATGCTCCGATCCGACCAGCGCCAGCGCCTCGCGCAGCTCAGCCGGGTCGGGTTCGGGAACGGTAATGGGACGTTTGATCGGTCCAGGCGTCCAGGCCGCAGCGAGGTCGTTCGGCGGCACGCGTGGAACGCCGCCGCCGAACAGGTCGACCAGAGGTGCCACCGTCGGGTCGAACGCACCCGATGTGAGGAGGCCCGCTTCGAGGGCCCGGTCCACGACTTCAGTGAGAACGGGCGGCGAATCAGACAGGGCGCCGCGATTGTTGAGCGCGCTGAGGGCGGAGGCGGAGTCGTAGCGATTCAGCTCGGAGGTGAGCCGGTCCATCAGCTCGAACGCGCGGTGCGCGGCATCCTCGGCCCGGTCGGGTCCGTCAGCTCGGATCGAGATTCCGATCCGGGTGCCCATGCCGGGCCGTTCCAGAGCCAGGGCGAAACGGTCCCCCTGCCAGCCCGCTTCTACCTCGCGCGGCTCGACGGAGGCCGGTACGAAACCGAGCTCCAGAAGGTCGTCCAGTGGTCCCTGGTTTCCGGTCGGGGTCATGCGTGACTCCGGAAAGGGGTCGAGGTCCCGGCAAACTCCCGTGCATCCGCCTCTCGCGCCAGACTGCGCGAGCGTCCGTCCCCCGGCACCGGAGTCCGTAGCGTCCGACGGGCTACAGCTCCAGCTCGTACCAGGTGTCGCACCCGAGGTGGCCGGAGCCCGGTACCTCGTGGTCCAGCAGCTGGAAGCCGGCACGATCGTACAGGCGTCGTGCGCCCTCCATCCGGCCCAGGGTGGCAAGGTGGCACACGCGGTAGCCGCGGTCGCGGGCCGCGTCGAGGCACAGTTCGAGCAGCCGTCGTCCAGCGCCGAGTCCCCGGCTCTCCGGACGCAGGTACATCTTGCGTAGCTCGCAGATGTCTTCGGGAGTCCCTTCGATCAAGCCGATCCCGCCTCCGCCGAGCACCCGCCCGCCGGCCTCCACGACGAAGTAGGCGGCCCTCGGTCCCGCATAGGCTGCGGATATGGAATCGATTTCCGGATTGCTGGCCGGGCCCTCGCCGCAGATGCCGAACTCCGCCATGCCGCTCCGGATGATCGCGGCCAGCGTCGGGTCGTCCGAGGCGCGAACCGGACGGAATGTCAGGTCGTCCATTCTGCCTGGCGGCCTCGGATCCGTCTCACGCACTGTCGTCCTCACCGCCGTCGTCCTCGTTCAGTGCGGTAATGATCCCGCCCTTCTTCTTCGCCTCTTCCAGAAAGTCCTCGACGGACTGCGGGACGAGCAGGTTGTCGGCGATGCCCGCGATCTCCTCGGCCTGTCGCCATGCTTCTTCGAGGATCGCCAGCTCGCCTTCCATCGCTCGCCGTTCCGCCTCTTCCTGCGTGGCCATCTCCACCGCGAGTCGAATATCTCCCGGCAGCTTGGCGAGCGTCCCGGCATCCGTCTCCTTCTTCTTCTTTTTCTTCTTCGGTCTTTCCTTCGTCTTCTCCGCGCGCAGTCGGGCCGCCTCCCTGGTAGCCTCGACGAGAAATGCCTCCGGGTGGCCGGCGGCCTCGATCCGTTGCACGGCCTGTGCGATCGTCTCCTTCTTTCCGCCTCGCCGATTGGCGCGGGCCATCAGCTTGCCTCCGACCGCGATCGCCCGCGGACCCGTGAGCACCATCAGTTGGTCGTCGGTCTGCGAAAACCCGGCCGACCAGCCGAGCGTGTGGTTCACGTGCAACTCCCACCCTTCCGGTGAGTCAGAGGGCACGAACCTCGACCGCTCGAGGTGCTTGAGCTGTACCCGGATCTGCTCTCCGTCCTGGTTGCGCAGCCGAGTTGCCGTCCGCTCACCGTTGATCCATTTGACGAGCTGGGACATGCCCCACCAGCCGCCTCCCATCGAGATGCCGGCTGCGGCTCCGCCAGCCACCAGGATGCCGGCTCCGGTGATGCCGGCGGCCGTGTAGGCGATGGCACGCTTTCGGCGGCGACCGAATTGATCACCGTATCTCCACGCCGCGAACTCACCCCGCACCGGCCGTCCGATGCGGATGATCTCGAGTTCATCGCCGATCCGGGCGAGGCCGATGTTGTCGGTAGAGACGCGCAATCGGGTGTCTCTGAACAGGCGCTCGCAGTCCTCGATTGCCTCCCAGCGCTCCTCGAGCGGAGAAAGGTTCCACCGCTCGCACCGACGGCAGACGACCCACAGGCGGCCGCGATCGCCGTCGAACGCTACCCGGCGTCCGATCGGGAACGTCTCCAGCACCTCGTTCCGACCGAGCGGTCGATTGCAGAACAGGCAGGTCGAGTACATCGCCGACATCTGGCCTCCCCTTGTGCCCCTTTCCGGGCCACCCTCCACACCGGGACGTTCTGGCGCGTTGGCTCCCCGAATCGCCCATGCCTGTGTGCCGCTCGAGCGCCGCCTCTTCTCGGCGGCGATCTCATCGGCGGTATCGACGGCCGGAAGCCCGTGAAGTCACGGAACTTACCCGAGCACGACCGATTCGCGAGCCGGATCGCGTGGAACGATCCCGATCCCGATCGTTGGCACGATTGCTGAAACCGGTGGAGGACGCAACGGTGAGAAGCACCCGAACCACAGCGAGGCGAAACATGAAGACTGATCGTATCGGCAGTTTCCTCTTCCTGGCGGTCCTTCTGGGCGCCTGTTCCGGTGGGGAAGCGCCGGCAATGGCCGAGGCGGGTGGCGACCAGGCGACGACCACGGACCAGGGAGAAGGCCCGGCGATTCGAGCGCAGGCCGCGGCGTTGTTCAAGATCGTTCCGGCGGAGCCGCCGAAGCTGCCACACAACGAGCTCACCGAGGAGAAAGTGGAGCTCGGCAAGATGCTCTACTTCGAGCCACGTCTCTCATCCAGCTGGCTGATCAGCTGCAATACCTGCCACAACCTGTCACTGGGCGGCATCGACCTGATGGAGACGTCGATCGGTCACGGCTGGCAGAAGGGCCCGCGCAACGCGCCGACGGTGCTCAACGCCGTATACAACCTGGCGCAGTTCTGGGACGGTCGCGCGGTAGACCTCGCGGAGCAGGCCAAGGGGCCGGTCCAGGCTTCCGTCGAGATGGCGAGCGATCCCGAGCGCGTGGTGCAGACCCTGCGGTCGATCCCGGAGTACAGGGAGCGGTTCGCAAAGTCATTTCCGGGCGAAACGGAACCGGTGACGTTCGACAACATGGCCCTGGCGATCGAGGCGTTCGAGGCGACGCTGGTCACGCCCGGCTCTCCGTTCGACCGCTGGCTCGCCGGTGACGATGCGGCGATGACTGCCATCCAGGTCAAGGGGCTGGAGACCTTCGTCTCGAAGGGCTGCACCGGGTGTCACGCCGGTGTGAACTTCGGCGGGCAGGGATACTTCGCGTTCGGCGTCGTCCAGGCGCCGTCTGATGAGATCCGGCCTCCCGAAGACAAGGGCCGGTTCGCCGTGACCAGCACGGCCGTGGATGAGTACGTGTTCAAGTCGCCGTCGCTGCGGAACATCGAATTGACCGCGCCCTACTTCCACTCCGGCAAAGTGTGGTCGCTGGCCGAGGCGGTCTCAATCATGAGCTCGGCACAACTGGGTGCCGTTCTGACGCCCGAAGAGGTCAGTGCGATCACAGTGTTTCTCGGGGCCCTCACCGGGAATCAACCGGAAGTGGAATACCCGCTCCTGCCGCCTCACACGGCGGACACGCCGCTACCTGACGTGAGCGTCCCGTCGGCAGCCGCTCCTCACTGACGTATCCGGCTCCCATCCCCGGGAGTCGGGGTGCTCGTCGGCGGCGTCCCTCGCGGGCGCTGGCGGGCGCCCGGCCCGGGTGGTAGCGCCCGGTGCCTCCAGCCGGACCGGGCACCCCGTCCCGGGGTAGCCGCCCAGCATGCGGATCGTATCCCTCTGCCCGAGTCTCACGGAACTCGTGTTCGATCTCGACCGCGGCGACGATCTCGTCGGGGTGACGAAGTTCTGCATTCACCCCGCTGACGGTGTCGCCACGGTCGAGAAAGTCGGTGGCACCAAGGACCCGCGAGTGGAGCGGATCATCGAGCTCGCACCGGACCTCGTCCTGCTGAACGAGGAGGAGAATCGGATCGAGGATGCCGAGACCCTGAAGGACGCGGAGATTCCCTGCCACGTGAGCTTTCCCACGACCGTGCGGGACACGGCCGAGATGGTGCGTTCGATCGGTGCGGCGATCGGCGCTGCAGCCAAGGCGGAACGCATTGCGCTAGACATCGAGACCAGGGACCAGCGGGTTCGGACCGCGGCTCGCGGTCGGCGCCCGGTTGGGTTCGCCTACCTGATCTGGCGCGAGCCGATCATGGTCGCGGCGGCCGATACCTTCGTGGATGCCCTGCTCGGGCTCGCCGGCGGGGAGAACGTGTTCGCGACCAGGGAGGAGCGGTATCCGACCGTGACCGCCGCGGAGCTGACTGCAGCCGATCCCGCGGGCGTGCTGCTGTCCACGGAGCCGTTTCCATTCCAGGATCGGCACGCGGCCGAGCTGGCGGAGCTGACTGGACTGCCGCGTGACCGATTTCGCCTGGTGGACGGTGAGCTTCTGAGCTGGCACGGGTCCCGGACCCCGAGCGGAATCGACTATGCAGAATCGGTGATTGCCGACCTCAGAGGGATCATCACCACTCCCGGATGAACGAAGGCCGCGCCCGGATGCTCCGGACGCGGCCTTCCTGCCCTGACGTACGGCTGGTGGATCCGCCCCGCGTGGGCGGGCGGCCTTTCGTCAGGACATTCCCACGATACGCATTACTCGCACGTATTGCACGTCCAGGTCGTCGCGCCATACGCCAAACACGCTGTTGTCGTGGAAGCCCAGCGGCTGGAAGTGGAACGGCATTTCGACGATCCCGAGGTATCTTCCGTCCGCGTCGAACACGTCCCATTCGGCAGCGCCGATGTTCTGAAGCGGGTTGAAGCTCTCCTTCTCCTCGGCGCTCATGTTGCTCGGCGGGCGAATCCTCTGAACCCACAGAGTGCCACCGGGGCCGGCCAGCGCCTGCGCGTATGCCGGAAATCGTTCCTCGAAGCTGATGCCCGACTTCAGCTGCTCGATCCCCTGGGGCGGTACGCCGGCCTCGCCCCACAGGCGCTCCAGCGTACCGACGAAAATCTCTTTGTCCTCTTCGGTTACGGAGCCGGGATCCGAGGGGATCTGGACGATCCGCGTCAGAGATCCGTCGGGACCGTGGAAGCGGAACCGGTACTCGTCGTTCCTGCCGAGAACGATGCCCCCGTCGCCGGTGAGCGACCAGATCGGCTCGGGTGAGAAGAAGTTGAATTCGGGAGTCCCGCCCGAGAATGAGAAGGTCTTGCCCGCAGGCACGCGGAACAGCGTGTCCGTGACCTCACCGTCGTAGCCGCGCGCCACGATCCTGTCGAGTGTGTCCGGCGTGGTCGCGCCCGGCGTGTTGGGGAGATTCAACTGCCGGACCTGGCTTACGACTGCTCCATCGTGCCGCATCTCCCAGCGAATCGGGATTCCGGACTCGAATCCGATCCGGAAGCTGCCGAGGTCCTCGCCGTCCGGGGTGAGCAGGTTCACGCGCTGGTTCTGAAGGTCCGGCACGATGATCGTGTCACCTCGTCCGACCAGGACCGGACCGGCCTGCCCGCCGAACTGCCCCGGTCCGCTGCCGGCCTCGCCGATCGTCCGCTCCCAGGTGCCGTCGGCCGCAAACACCTTCACGTGCTGGCCCTGCATGTCCGACACGATGATTCGGCCATCCGACGCGAAGCCGATTCCCGAGATCTGCCCGAACTGGTAAGCCGCCTCTCCCTCGGGGGCCCCGATTCGGAGCGATTCTTCGAGGGTCCACGCATCTCCCTCGCCCCAGATCGGTGTCAGCGGGTTCGAGACGAGATGGATGCCGGCGCTGTCGGTGACGGTGCCGGCCCATTCCGTGGCCTGAGGGCTGCCGCCGTCACCGGAGCAGGCGGAAAATACAAGAGCCGCGGCGAGTGCCGTGGCGGAGGATCTACCTAACATGGAAAACTCCTCGCGGAGAATAATGATTGTCCGAGCGCAGAAAGATACGCCGGGCCGCTCGACAAAATGCGTCACACCGCTCGATCTTACAACCTGCCGGACTACCCCGCCGCGCCTTTCTCACGGGGCCAGCCGCTCGACCGTCCAGCCGTCACCCTCGCGGGTGAAGCGAAAT
>JAUVPT010000099.1 GCA_030598525.1 Gemmatimonadota bacterium | reverse complement strand
CGTCCTCGCGGGTGAACAGCACCTTGACCGGCCGGCCGGCCTTCTGGGCCAACAGGGCCGCTTCCACGGCATAGTCCGGTTTCGACTTGCGGCCGAATGCGCCTCCGAGGAGCGTCACGTGCACCGCGACGTTCTCGCCCGGGATTCCGAGTGCTCCGGCGACCTCTCCCGCCGTCCACTGTGGCGCCTGCGTCGCGGACCACACCTCACACCGATCTCCGTCCACACGAGCGGTGGCCGCCGGGGGCTCCATCATGGCGTGCACCGCGTACGGGGCATGGTACCTGGCCTCGATCACCCGGTCCGCTGCTCCCGCGGCAGCGTCGTAATCCCCCTCGGTCCTGGCCGCCTTGCCCGGACGGGAGGCGATCTCTTCCAGCTGCTCGCGATGCGAGTCGCTGGTCTCGGTGGCCAGCGGACCCGGTTCCCACTCGATGTCGAGAGCAGTCCGCCCCTGCATGGCAGCCCACGGGTTGGTGGCCAGGACCGCGACACCCGCGTTCGTGAGTCCCGTGGAATTCGGATCCAGCGCGATCACGTCCACGACGTCACGGACGGCGCGGGCCGCATCCGCGTCATATCCGAGAATCGATCCTTTCGGCACAGGGCTCCGCTCGACGCTGGCGATCAGGAGATCGGGCAGGTCGACGTCGTACCCGTAGACGGCTTCTCCACGCACCATGTCCTCTGTATCCATGAGCCGGTGCGGCTTCCCGATGATCTTGAAGTCGGCCATATCCTTGAGGGTCGGGTCGTCGGGAACGGGCAGCTCGGCAGCAGCAGCCGCGAGCTCGCCGTACGTCAGACGTTTGGAAGCGTACAGGACGGCGCCGGATTCCGCGTTACAGTCCGAGGCGGGCACGCCCCACCGGCCGGCCGCTGCCTCCACCAGCATCTCTCTCGCCGCCGCACCCGCCCGGCGCAGCGGCAGCCAATTCAGGCGCACCGTGGTGCTTCCCCCTGTGGACTGGCTCCCGTACTTGGGGTCGGCCAACGCCTGTATGACCTTCACGTCCTCCAGGTCTACCTCCAGCTCCTCGGCGAGCAGCATGCAGCACGCGGTTCGGGCTCCCTGGCCCATCTCCTGGCGGTGCACGGTGAGGCGGACGACACCGTCTTCGCCGATGCCCACGAATACGTTGGGCTCGAACACGCCCGCCGGGCTCGCCGCACCGGGCACCGGGAGAAACGCCGCCCGACCGCTGTGCACTCCAAGAATGAGCGCCGACCCGGCCAATCCCGTGGTCTGCAGGAAGCTCCGCCGCGAGACCTTCGTGACGCCGCTCACGACCCACCTCCCTCGCTGCCTGCCGCGCGGTAGATAGCCTCCCGGATGCGCAGGTAGGATCCGCACCGGCAAAGGTTACCGGCCATCGCGACGTCGATCTCCTCGGCCGTCGGCTTCGGCGTCCGTTCCAGGAGAGCCACGGCGCTCATGATCTGCCCCGGGTGGCAGTAGCCGCACTGAGGCGCATTCGCCTCGATCCACGCCTGCTGGACGGGGTGATAACCGTCCTCGGACAGGCCTTCGATCGTGGTGATCGCCTTTCCGCTCGCCGACTCGACCGTGGTCAGACAGGATCGAACGGGCACGCCGTCCATGTGGATCGTGCACGTGCCGCACAGCCCTTCGCCGCAGCCATACTTGGTACCCTTGAGGCCGAGCAGGTCGCGCAGGGCCCACAGAAGGGGCATCGAGGGATCGACGTCGACGGTCCGTCGTCTGCCGTTGACGAGAAGAGTGATCATGGGTCTCTCCACCGCGTGGTTCGAAGACTGAGGGGGGTCTTCCGGGTGAAGCTACTCGTCGATAGGGGAGGGGGCCAACGGCGGCCCGCGCGTCAGCCGCCGGCAGCGGCGAGGCGTGCGGACGTGGCCCGCGCCTGCCACGAGTCGGGGCCTACGTGCGCGACCACCGTGGCGTGTCCTTCGCGCAGCAGACGCATGCCGTCCGCAATCCGATTCTGCGCGATGAGGGCGGCCCCCAGTAGACTCGAAACGTCTCCCACCCGCCAGTGAGTGTCCGGGATCTCGCCGTAACTCTCGAGCGCCCTCAGCAGGACGCGCTCGGCCTGCGCCGCGTCGCCGGCTGCCAGGTAGGCCGCGCCCAACGGATGCAGCGCCCGTCCGATCGCCGGGTGTGGCTCTCGGAAGACCTCGCCTCGAATCTCGAGAACGTTCTCGAGAGTGTCGACCATCTCGGCCCCGCGTCCCTGCGCGATGCGGAGGTGAGCCCGGTCGACCCTGACAGTCTGAGTGTATCGGTGGCCGGGGCGGAGCTTCTCCACCGCGAGCGCCAGCGACTCCTCGAACAACTCGTCCGCCCGTTCGGGGTCTCCACCGGCCAGGGCGATGTTCGCGAGTCCGTCGAGCACCAGGATCGAATAGATGCCGTTTCGTCCCGCCCCTTCGAGGGCCGCTTCGTACCTTGCTTCCGCCTGATCGAGGCGGCCGTCCATCCAATAAGGGTCTCCGGCCCGGCTTAGAGCCATGATGTAGTTGGCGTCGTTCGGTTCCAGCCGCCCCCGCTTCACGGCGATCGAGGAATCGACCGTGGCGGCGGCCTCTTCATACCGCCCCAGGTGATACAGCACCGTACCCCAGCGCTCACGCATGGTGAGCGTCATCAGGTGGTCGTACCCAAGAGACCGGTTGGCCCGGTCGAGGGCGTCGTGGAGGACGCGCTCGGACTCTTCGTACCGGCCCACATCACGGAGCGCCACACCCCACTCGCCGAGTGCTTCGATGACATCGGGATGCGCCGGGTCGTACAGGGCTTCCCGCATGGCGACGGCCGAGGCAGCCAGTGGCTCGGCCTCGTAGATCTGGCTACGAAGGCGGCGGATCATGCCAATGTTGAGGAGCGCCTCGGCCGCCAGCGGGTGGGGTCGCATGGTGGCGGTGTCGAATCGCGCGAGAGCACGGGAAAATACCGCCTCCGCGTCCTCGAACTGCCCCAGATCGTGATGCGATACGGCGAGGCCGAACAGAGTCGAAGCGGCGTCGGGGTGCTCGTCTCCCAACAGCTGCTGCTGAACCGCGAGTGCCTCCTCGAACAGCTCAGCCGCTTCCGCGTGCTTGCCGCTTGCCCGGAGTTGCCACGCCAGGTCGGACTGGGTGAGGGCCAGCAGGGAGTCCGGGCGCGAGAGTTCGGCTTGCCGGATGTCGAGCGCCAGCTGCAGGTACTCGATCGCCTGGTCCTGGTCCCCCTGCGCCGCCATCAGGCGACCCACCTGGCCGTAACTTTCGGAGACCGCGAGTCCGCGTCCGTCGAGGTTTTCGATGCGGAGATCCAGGGCGCGCCGCGCCAGCTCCTCCGCCCGCCCAAAGATGCCGAGATTTGCATAGATGCCGGCGATGTCGGCCAGCATCGCGGCCTGCATGACCGGCTCCTCACCGAATTCCTCCTCGATGCGAGTTGCGCCACGGTCTAGAATTCCGCGGGCCGAAATGGTGTCGCCCTGGGACTCGCTCGGGTCGGAGAGACGGAACAGGTCGAACATCAGGTCCCTTTGCCGGGCGGCCAGCTCGGCCTGCCGGGTGGCCCGACTCGCCTGCGAAACAGCGGCCACGGTGCCGCCCACCAGGGACAGGACCACGATAAGCGCCGCTCCGACGCTGACCCGGTGACGAGTCACGTATTTGCGAAACCGATAACCCGCTGAGTCGGCACGTGCCTCGACCGGCCGACCCTCGAGGTGGCGCTCGAGATCTTCCACGATTCGGGCCGCCGACCCGTATCGCCGATCCGGCTCTTTGCGCAGCGCCTTGAGAACGATCCGGTCCAGGTCACCGCGCAGGAGCCGGCGCAAACGCTGACGGCCCTCTCGCGCTGCCAGCCGGTCGGTATCGACGTGCACCGGGACGTAGAAGGCGCGCTCGGAGTGCATCGCTCCGTCCACCGGCGGCGCCTCCGGCGCGGCGGGGCCGGGGACCACGACCTCGGACGTCGGCTCCGCCACCTCGCTTGGCACGGGTGGGGGTTCCTGCACGATGACCCAGGCCCACTCCGCGGGGGCGCGCCCGGTAAGCTGGAACGGACGCCGGCCCGTGAGCATCTCGAACAGCACCACGCCGAGGCCGTACACGTCCGTCGCTGTCGTGATGGGCTCGCCCATCACCTGCTCCGGAGCCGCGTACTCCGGTGTCATCAGGTGGAGTCCGGTGCGGGTTTGCGGCGCAGCCCCTCCCACCATGGAGGGGTCGAGGATCTTGGCGATCCCGAAGTCAAGAAGCTTCACCTCTCCGTCGTTGGTCACCAGGATGTTGGTGGGCTTGAGATCACGGTGGACCACCAGTCGCCGGTGCGCGTGGTGCACGGCGCGAGCGACGGTGCAGAACAGGCGGACCCGCTCCTCGACCGAGAGGTCGTTGGTGCGGCAGTACTCGTCAATTGGCAGCCCGTGCACGTACTCCATCACCAGGTACGGTCGTCCGTCGTCTGTGACCCCTCCGTCGTACAGTCGGGCGATGTTGGGGTGATCGAGCGTGGCAAGAATCTGGCGTTCAGCCTCGAACCGGACCCTCTGGTCGGCCGATCGGGCGCCGCCGCTGATTACCTTGATCGCGACCCGTCGCCAGAATTGGCCGTCGTCCCGCTCCGCAAGGAAGACTATCCCCATTCCCCCGCGGCCCAGTTCGGACACGACGCGGTAGATGCCGATTCGGGCAGGGATCTCCATCGGGTCCGCGATGCCCCCACCCGACGTGCCTATGTTGGCGGGACTGTCGAGGGGACTGTCGAGAATGCCGCCCGAACGCTCGTGGGCCGCGAGGAGGGATTCGAGTTCCGCCTTCAGCTCGGGGTCCTCGGAATCTGCCCGCTGGAGAATTTCATCGCGGGCTTGCAGCGAGGCGTCGAGGACCTCGTCAAACAGCTCGTCGAGCCTGCGCCGCTTCTCGTCGCTCACCGGCCGATTCGGGTCACGAGTGGGCCAGGCCTCCGGTGGGTCCATCCGGATACATGGCTCGATACAACCACGCGCGGGCTTTCACCCACTCGCGCCGTACCGTTCGATCGGACACTCCGAGAACGTCGGCGATCTCCTTCTCCTCCATCCCGGCAAAGAACCGGAACTCGACGACCTCGCGTTGGCGGGGGTTCAGCTTCTCCAGCGCTTCATCGAGCGCGATCAACTCGTCCGGCCGGAACTCTACCGGTGCCGCGCCGTCCGTGAGTGTGGTGCAGACCAGGTCGCCACCCCGCTTCACCGCCTTCCGCCGACGAGCGTGGTCCACGAGCACCTGGCGCATCGCCCGGGCCGCGATCGCGAGGAAATGGGCACGATCGGACGCCGGCATGCTGCGCCCGGCGAGTTTGAGATAAGCCTCGTGAACCAGGGCTGTCGCGTGCAGCGTGTGTCCCTGTTGCTCACGGTACAGCTCGCGCTTCGCCAGGGCGCGCAGCTCTTCGTACACCAGCGGAACGAGCCGGTCCATCGCATGGGAGTCCCCACCTCGTACAGCCTGGAGAAGCTGAGTCACGTCGCCCTGAAGGCGGTTCTGCTCGTCGTCCATCTCTGTCACCTGTGTGCTTGCGCCGGCCGCTCCTGGAGGCTGCTGGCTGGACCCCGGTTCCCCCCACAATGTGCCGAGCGGCGGCAGGGTGACAAGTGGCGCCCGAGGAAGCATCTTGCGCGTGCTATTCACGACCTGCGCGCAGGGACGGGATGCATTCGGTGGAAGGTCGTTGTTCATACGTCTTTGGAGGCAACCATGCTTGGGTTCTACGGATTCCGTGGGCGGGCCGCCCGGCTCGCTCTTTCTTTCGCGGTTACGCTGCCGATGCTCGCCATCGCTCCGCAGTCCGCCTCGGCCCAGATGGGCGGTGTAAACCTGGACACGATCCAGGCGGGGCGATTCGACTACGGCAAGATGTGGACGTTCGAGTACGCGCCGGCGGACTACTTCAGTGAGACCTACGGTTTCGACGCGAACCCCGAGTGGTTCGAGCGTGCCCGGTTGTCGGTGCTTCGGATTCCCGGCTGCTCGGCGTCGTTCGTGTCACCATACGGCCTGGTGGCCACTAACCACCATTGCGTGCGGGGCCGGGTCGCCGGCTTGAGCGGAGAAGGCGAGGACCTTCTTTCCACCGGATTCGTCGCCCGCACCCTCACGGACGAGCGTCGGATTCCCGGTTACTACGCGGATCAGTTGATCCAGGTACAGGACATCTCGGACCGGGTATTCGCGGTGACCGACGCTGCATCCGACGAGGACCGGGATGCGGCCCGATCCCAGGTCGTCGAGGAAATCCAGACCCAGCTGAAGGCCGAGCACGCTTCGGGCGGAGATTCGAT
>JAUVPT010000096.1 GCA_030598525.1 Gemmatimonadota bacterium | reverse complement strand
TGGACGAGGACGATCCGGCAGACGACGATTATGTGCTGGAGTCGCAGGGAGTCCGCCTTTTCATGGATCCGTTCAGTGGCCAGTATCTGTCGGGCGTGACGATCGGATACCACAGCAGCTTCCAGGGACAGGGCTTCACGTTCGAAAACCCCAACGCGACGGGCTCCTGCGGCTGCGGAACTTCCTTCTCAGTCTGATCTGAGCCATGTCACCCGGCCTGGAGGTTCGAGCCGTACCGGTGGGTCCTTTCCAGGCCAACTGCTTTCTCGTGCGATCGGGTGACGACGTCGTCGTCGTTGATCCCGGCGCCGAGCCGGACCGTATCACGGCCCTCCTCGAAGCGTGGGAAGCGGACCCTCACGCCATCGTTCTGACGCATGCGCACGTGGACCATGTCGGGGGGGTCGCGGGGTTGGTGCGAAAGTATGGCATCCCCGTCTACGTCCACGCAGCCGATCTCCCGCTGTACGAGAGGGCCTCCGAGTCCGGAGCGATGTTCGGCGTTCCCGTGGAGTCACCGCCCCCCCCGGATCACTGGTTGGAGCACGGCCAGACCCTGGCCTTCGGGTCGATCGAGTTCGAGGTGCGTCACGCGCCCGGTCACTCACCCGGCGGTGTAGTGCTCGTAGGCGATGCGGAGGCCTTCGTGGGGGACTGCGTGTTCGCCGGCTCCATCGGCCGGACCGACCTTCCCGGGGGAGATACGGACACGCTGCTTCGATCGATTCGCGAGCAGATCCTGACTCTCCCGCCCACGACGACGCTCTACTCCGGACACGGACCGGCCACCACGGTCGAGAGGGAGGCCGAGTCGAATCCGTTCGTGGGCCGAAACGCGATCGGGGGCTGGTGATGCTACCGCCTGAAGAACGGCCCACGACTGCCGACCCGGAGGACAGCCCTGACGAACAGGCCGGCCCCCAGAACCCTCCCCGTCCCAGGGCCGAGGTCACGGAGCGGCTCTCCGAGATGCGGTGGGTCCTGGGAGAAGCCGCGCGGGCCCTCGTACTGACGCACGACAACCCGGATCCGGATGCCATCGCGTCGGCTGCGGGCCTCGGATTCCTCATCGAGCGCATCTCTGGTATTCCGGTGACCGTGGCTTTTGGCGGGATCATCGGGCGGGCCGAGAATCGTTCCCTGATGGAGGAGCTGGACGTTCCGTTCGACCGAATCGAGTCGGTCGAGATCGCTCCGGACACGGCAATCGCCCTCGTGGACACTCAGCCCGGGGCCGGCAACAACTCGCTGCCCCCGGGACGGACTGCGACCGTGGTCCTCGACCACCATCCGGCGAGGCCGGAGAGCGATGCAACGCCGTTCCTGGACATTCGGCCGGAGTACGGCGCCTCGGCTTCCATGATCGTCGAGTATATTCGAGCGGCCCGTCTCGAACCGGACCGGAAGCTGGCCACGGCCCTGTTCTACGGCATCCAATCCGAGACCATGGACCTCGGTCGCGAGGCCTCCGAGGAGGACGTAGCGGCGAGCATCTTCCTGTATCCGCGCACGGACCCCGCAGCGATCTCGCGAATTCGGCACGCTCGCGTTCCGCGGGGCGTGTATCGGTCGATCCACGAGGGATTGGAGCGGGCCTGGAGCCGGGGGGACGTCGTGTTCGTTCCCCTGGGCACCCTGGAATACCCCGACCTCGTGGCCCAGCTGGCAGACCTGTTTCTCAGGGTCCACGGGGTGGACTGGGTCATTGCCGCCGGCTTGTACCAGGAGAGCCTTCTGATCTCGGTGCGGGCCCATCGTCCGGACGCGCACGCCGGTGACCTGGTCCAGGGAGTGGTCGGAGACCGGGGCTCGGCCGGCGGTCATGGTGAGATGGCCGGGGCGCGAATCGACCTGGACGGTACGTCCGATACCGATGCCGACCGGTTGATCGCGGACGTGTTCGACCAATTCGCGATCGCCCTGAACGTCGGGGGCCTTCCGCCCGAGTCCCTCATCTCGGTCTCGCCCGAGCCGGGTGGGGCGCAGTGATCCGGATCGGTCTCACCGGTACCATGGGCGCCGGCAAGAGCACAGTCGGCGATCTGTTCGAGTCATGGGGGGCACACCGGGTGGACGCCGACGCCCTGGCGCGCCGCGTGGTAGAGCCCGGCCAACCCGGCCTCGAGGCGATCCGCGAGACGTTCGGCGCCGGCATGCTGCGTGCCGATGGGACGCTGGACCGGGCAGCCCTGCGAGCCGTGGTCTTCGGTGACGATCAGGCCCTTCGGAGCCTGGAAGCGATCATCCACCCGACCGTGGACCGGTTGCGCTCCTCCCTGTTGGACCAGGCACGGGCCGAGGGCGCCCGGGTGGTCGTGCTCGAGATCCCCCTCCTGTTCGAGAAGGACCTGTCCGGCGAGTGCGACACTGTCGTCGTGGTCGATGCGCCCGAGGACGTACGTCGTCGCCGCGTGTGTGAGTCGCGCGGCCTCACGCCCGAGGAGTTTTCCGCCATGGATTCCGCCCAGTGGTCCGGCGAGCGCAAACGCGCCGCGGCGGACCACGTCATCTGGAACGACGACGACCTGGCAAGAGTCGAGTCGGAGGCCCGCGAGGTGTGGGACGCGGTGACCGGGGCCAGCGAGGCGTACGAGCAGCGGGCCCGGGGCGCGGTCGTCGAGTGGCGCGTGGATCTCCACATGCACACGAGCGCTTCTCCGGACTGCCTGAGCACGCCGGCGGACGTGGTCCGACGGGCCCGGGAGATCGGGCTCGAGCGGATCGCGATCACCGATCACGACCAGATCGATGGAGCGTTCGAGGCCCGGGATATCGACCCGGACCTGGTGATCGTGGGCGAGGAAGTACGGACGGACGAGGGGCTGGATCTCATCGGCCTGTTTCTCACGGAGCATATTCCCGGTGGGGGTTCGTTTCGCGAAGTGGCGGGAGAGATTCGCCGGCAGGAGGGCGTGGTGTACGTGCCGCATCCCTTCGACTCCAACCGGGGAACGAGCGAGGAGTTCCTGGAGGGTGTTCGCGATTGTATCGACGCCGTGGAGGGTTTCAACGCTCGCATCCACGATCCGCGGCGAAATCAACGAGCGCAGAATTGGGCCCTGGCGAACGGTTTCCCCCTGGGAGCGGGGAGTGACGCCCACCTGCTGAGCGAGATCGGGCAAGCCCGGGTCGTCATGCCGGCGTTCTCCGGACCGGCGGATTTCCTGGTCGCGCTGTCCGATGGAAAGATCGAGGGCCGCGCATCGAGCTACCTCGTGCACCTTGGTTCCACGTGGGCCAAGATCGCCAGGAAGCTCGGGACCCGCGAATGACCGACCTTCAGCCCCGCGAGCGCTGGGGCACCCGGATCGGCCTGATCCTGGCCATGGCCGGGAACGCGGTCGGACTGGGCAACTTCCTGCGCTTCCCGGTGCAGGCCGCCCAGAACGGCGGCGGCACCTTCATGATCCCCTATTTCGTGTCTTTCCTCGTGCTCGGCATCCCCCTGATGTGGATCGAGTGGGGCATCGGCCGGTACGGGGGGCGCTTCGGGCACGGCACCGTCCCCGGGATGTTCGACGTCCTCACCGACCGGCGGAAGTGGTGGGCCAAGTACGCGGGCGTGCTGGGTCTGTTCATGCCGTTCGTCGTGTTCATCTACTACACCTACGTGGTGTCGTGGATGCTCGGCTTCAGCTTCTTCAGCTTGACGGGGGCATACTTCGGCCTCGATGAGGTCGAGCAGATGCGAGGCTTCCTGGCTTCGTACCAGAGCCTCTTCGACTCGTCGGTTCACGGCGGCTGGATCGCCTTGTTGTTCTTCCTCGTCACCCTGGCGTTTCTCGGCTGGGTCCTGTCGCGAGGAATCAGTGGGGGGATCGAAAAGCTGGCCCTCATCGGGATGCCGATCCTGTTCCTGTTCGCTGTTCTCCTGGCGGCGCGGGTTCTCACCCTGCCACCGGCCGAGTCGACCCCCCTGGCGGGTCTGAACTTCATCTGGAACCCGGAGTGGGGCAGCCTCGCTGAGCCCAAGGTGTGGCTGGCCGCAGCGGGGCAGATGTTCTTCACCCTGTCGCTCGGGATGGGAACGATCCACACGTACGCATCCTACCTGTCCGAGCGCGATGACATCACGTTGACTGGACTCTCGACCGGAGCGACGAACGAGTTCGCCGAGGTCGTGCTCGGTGGGACGATCGCGATTCCGGCCGCCGTCGTCTTCTTCGGCATCGAGGGGGCGCAGGAGGTGGCGAGGGGAGGGTCGTTCGACCTGGGCATCGTGGCGATGGGCGTGGTGTTCCAGAGTCTGCCCGGCCCGGAGTTCCTGGCCCGCCTCACCGGATTCCTGTGGTTCTTCCTGCTGTTCATCGCGGGCATCACCTCAGCCGTGGCCCAGGCGAGCCCGGCGATTTCGTTCATGCAGGAGGGGCTCCGGTGGCGCCGCCGGAAGGCTGTGCGCACCCTGATGGCCCTGGCGCTCGGGATCGGGCTGCTGCACGTCGTCTTCTATTCGAAGGGCTTCCTGGACGAGTGGGACTACTGGGCGGGGACCTTCGGGCTGGTGGTTTTCGCCGCCATCGAGATCGCGCTGTTCTCGTTCGTGTTCGGGATCGATCGCGGGTGGGACGAGTTGCACAGGGGCGCTGATCTGCGCATTCCACGGATCTACAAGCCGATCATGAAGTGGGTCACGCCGGCCTTCCTGTACACGCTGCTGATCTGGTGGGGTGTCACCGAGGCGGTTCCCCAGCTCATGATGGAAGGGAAGGACCCCGCGAACATCGGTTACCTGTGGCTGAGCCGCGCGGTGCTGCTCATTCTCCTCGGGGCCGGTCTGCTGCTGGTTCGTGAGGCGTGGCGCCGAAGGGAAGGAGAACGAACGTGAGTGCATGCGAGATCACACCATTCGCCCTGGGGTTCATGATCGTCAGCATGGCCAGCGTGACGGTGCTGGTGGTCTACTGCTACTCGAGAATCATACGTGGGGGACGTCAACTGGACGGGGAGGCGGAAGATTAGATCCATGGATCTGGCCCGGCGATCGGGCCTCAAGCGGGTACTCCAGGAGTTGGAGCCGGGCCGGAAGGTCGTGCTTTCCACGCACCTGAACGCGGACGGAGACGGGGCCGGCAGCCAGGCGGCTGCGGCTCACTGGCTGGCGCGGCGCGGGTTGGAGCCGGCGATCGTGAATCCGACCCCGTTCCCGGACCAGTTCCGCTTTCTTCTCGGGGAAGGCACCGGGGCCTGGACGCCGGCCGACGCGGAGGGCGAGCTGGCGATGCGTGAGGCCGACGTGTTCCTCGTCCTCGACACGGCAGAGCCGTCGCGGCTCGGAGCGGTCCTGGGCCGGACCACCGGACGAAGGGTCCTCGTGATCGACCACCATCCGCCCACGTCCTCGTCCATCGGAGACGTGGCGGTGTGCGATCCCTCCGCGTGCGCCACCGGCGAGCTCGTGTTCGACCTGATCCAGGTCGCCGGTGACCAGGTCACCCTCCCGGAGGCGGAGGGCCTCTACGTGGCGATCGCCACGGACACGGGTTCATTTCGCTACGCGAACACCACCGCAAGCACACACGAGATCACGGCCGATCTCCTGCGGGCCGGCGTGGATCCGGAGCAGATGTACCTGCGGATCTACGCCCAGTACACGCCCGCTGGTCTCGAACTCGTGCGACGTGCCCTGGAGCGCCTCCGCGTGTCGGACGACCTGCCGGTTGCATGGATCTCCTTGCGGCAGGCGGACCTGGCGGAAACCGGGGCGTCCAAGGAAGACCTCGAGGGGATCGTCGAGTACGCACGGCGTATCCGCGGCGTTCGGGTGGCCCTGCTGTTTCGGGAGCTGCATGACGGATCGACGAAAGTGTCCCTCCGCTCCACCGGAGATGCAGACGTGGCTGCCGTAGCGAGGAGGCTCGGGGGTGGAGGTCACGTCAAGGCCGCCGGCGCCGTCGTACCCGAAAACCTGGAGGCTGCCGAGGCCAGGGTGTTGCGGGACATCAGGGAGGCCCTTTCCTGAACGCGCCCGATGCTTAGATTAGTGGTGTCCTGCCCGTCCACCGCCTTCACCGGCGGCAAGGACACGTTTCTCCTCTCGGCGAGGGAGTGATGGAACAGGACAGGACAAACATCCAGACGATGTCGGGTTCCGGGAGCAACGGAAACGGCGTCAGCAGCCCCCCGGATGATGAGACCCGACGAGAGGTGGCGACTCGCCTCCGTGATCTCGGCCAGCGCATCGCGCCAGCCGAGATCAGTGATATCTGGGTCTTTCCTCCGCTTTCCCACCTCGAAGGCTCGACGGAGTTTCTGTTGTTCACCCGGTTCCTTCCCGACGAAATGCGCCACCTTTGCGGGGCGGAATTCACGACTGGAAACGGAAACCAGAAGACAGTGAACGGGAACGGCATCGGCAGCACCAACGGAAACGGGAACGGCGGTGGCAACGGCGACGGCGCTCCCACGACTCCCGATCGAGTTCGGCGCATCACGGAGTATGGGGCCGTGCCATCTCACCGGGTGTCCCGCGTAGTGGCAGGGTTC
>JAUVPT010000117.1 GCA_030598525.1 Gemmatimonadota bacterium | reverse complement strand
GCCGGTTGGGGCGAAAGGCCTGCCCCGCCGTCGATCCTGGCCAGGATCGAATCGCTGCCTTTCGCGGCTCGGGCCATCGTCTACTCCGAGATCCTGGGGCGTCCGCGCTCTCTCTCCTGACCTCGTGGGCCGCCATCTTGTCCCATCGGACTCTGGCGGCCCCCATCCCGATGTGAAATATTGTCTCACGTGCGAGCAGGTGTAACAGCCCGCACGGTGAGTACACTCCAGGCCGCACGGGCGAGATGATGCCCCCTCCCCCCAGCCCACGAGTTGACTTGGGTAACAAGGGAAGCACGCAGTCAGGCGATATCGCGTCTCGTCTCGGCGGTCTCTGCGAGACGGGCAGTGCCATCCTGGAGGCCCCGGACCTGCAGGGGATTCTGTCCGTCGTCACCGAGCGCACCCGCCTGCTGTTCGACGGCTCCGGTGCGGCCGTCACCTTCTTCGAAGCCGAACTCCACGAGCTGTTCGTCGCGGGAGCCAGCGGGTCTCTCGAGGGAATCACGGGAGCCCGATACCCGATCGAGGGCACTCTCAGCCAACGGGCGATCGAGGAGAACCGGGCGGTCATAGACAACGACGTGCCGGACGATCCCTTCTATGAAGCCCTGGTTCTGGATGCGGGTGAATCTCGAACGGTCCTGGCCGTACCTCTGCGCCAGCGATCCGGGGTCCTCGGGACCCTGATCGTGGTCGGTCGAGCGAGTGTCCCCGGGTTCGTCCAGGAAGACGCCGATTTGCTCTATGCCTTCGGCCACCTCGCGGGACTCGCCATTCAGAACGCCCGGCTCCTCGAAGCCGAGACGACCCGGGCGAAGCGGTCTGATACTCTGAGGGCCGAGAGCGAGCACCACATCACGATCCTCCAGGATCTGCATGCGGCCGAGGTGGCCGTTGCCTCGGACCTCGAGCTGGACGCGGTCCTGCAGACCGTGGCGGATCGGGCCAGGAATCTGACGAGTGCCGCGGATGGGGCTCTCGGGGTGCTGACGCCGGAGGGCGACGAACTCGAGCTGTTCATCACGAGTGGAATCGACGCCGCGCAGAGGAAGCAGATGGGCGGCCCTCCGAAGGGCCTGGGGTTACTGGGAGCGGTCACGCAGTCGAAGGTCCCGATCCGCGTGCACGACATGTCCTCCGATCCGAGGTCCGCCGGGATGCCGGGCACGCACCCGGGGATGACGTCGTTTCTCGGTGTCCCGATCCGGATCGGCGATCGAGCCTACGGGAATCTGTACCTGACCAACAAGGAAGACGGGGCGGAGTTCACCGAGCGTGACGAGACGGTCGTCAGCATGCTGGCCGCCCAGGCGGCGGTCTCGATCGAGAACGCCCGTCAGTTCACGACCCTTCAGCGCCTGCTGGACGAGCTGAGGCAGACTCAGCAGCAGCGCGATCGGTTCTATGCGTTCGTGAACCACGACCTGCGCAACGCCTGCAGCGGCGTGCTGATGTGGTCCGAAAGACTCCTCATGGAGACCTCTGGCAAGGCCCGTGACATACCGGAGAAGATTCGTCGAGGCAGCGAGCACGCGATGCGTCTCGTGCAGGACGTGCTCGACCTCGAGAGCCTGTCGCAGGGCCGACTCGAGACGTGGCCCCGCATGATCGTGGTCAACGAGCTGCTGCAGGCTTCGATGGACGGAATCCACCCCGAGGCGGAGCAGAAGAAGATGCGGCTCCGCCTGAAGCGAAACCGCAGTAATCTGCGCATGGTCGCGGATCCGGACCGGGTGCTGCAGATCATGACCAACCTGCTGAGCAATGCGATCAAGTACTCACCGGAGGGGACGGACGTGCGTCTCTCGGCTGACCTGAGCCGGGAAGGTCCGGAAAGAGCGCCCGAGGCGGAGCGCTGGCTGGCGATCAGTGTGACGGACCAGGGGCCCGGAGTTCCCGAGGCGGATCAGGAGAGGATCTTCGGGGAATACGAGAAGGGTGGGACCGGAAGGAGCAAGCGGGGAGGGGTGGGGATAGGCCTCACTCTCTCGCGCCAGTTGGCGGAGTACATGGGCGGGAACCTGACACTGGAATCCACGCCCGGGGAAGGGGCTACGTTCACGCTCTGGATGCCCCACGGCAGAGAGCCGGAGCGGAGAAGCGGTTGGATCGGCTAGGTGCGAGGCGTAGGGTCTGTTGAGCGAAGGATGAAAGAAGGGGCGCCCGAAGGCGCCCCTCTGCACATCCAGCCGCATGGAACACCGGTCTCGGGGTGCTCGATGACCCGCCGATCAGAGGCGCAGGGCCACGTGATGGGGCTCGGGCAGGATCCCCTGCTCGCGGTAGCGCTTCAGCTTCCGATAGAGCGTCCGCCGGCTGATACCCAGGGCCTCGGCCGCCGAGCTCTGGTGCCACTGCGTCTGCTCGAGCATGTCCAGGATGTACTCCCTTTCGAGGCGCTCCAGGTCCCACTTCTCCTCGCGAGACCGCGACAGGAGGTTCCGCTCCGGGTCGGGCCGCTGGCCCGGCGGCTCGAACGGAATCGCCCGCGCACCCGCATGCATGATCACCGCTCGCTCGATGAAGTTCTCGAGCTCACGGACGTTACCGGGCCAATCGTATGACATGAGCCGGGTCATGGTCTTGGGCGGAATATCGGGTGGCTCGAGGCTGTTCTCATCCGCGAAGCGCTGCCGGAAGTGCTGCGCGAGAATCGGAATGTCGTCGCGCCGTTCGCGCAGCGAGGGTACGCGGATCGGGAATACATTGAGCCGGTAGAACAGGTCCTCACGGAACTCGCGCTTCTCCACCAGATCGGTGAGGTCACGGTTCGTGGCGGCGATCAGCCGGAAGTCCACGGTGATCGGCTCCCGGCCTCCCACACGGGTGACCTTCCGATCCTGCAGAACCCGAAGCAGCTTGACCTGGACTGCCTCGGACACCGTGCTGATCTCGTCCAGGAAGATGGTCCCGCCCTGGGCTTCCTCGAACAGACCTCGCTTGCTCTGCACCGCGCCGGTGAACGAACCCTTCATGTGACCGAACAGCTCGGACTCGAGCAGGGTCTCGGGGAGCGCCGAGCAGTTGATCGCCACGAAAGGCCGGCGGCTGCGGCCGGATAGCTCGTGAACTGCCCGGGCGGCCAGTTCCTTACCGGTCCCCGTGTCGCCCGTGATCAGCACGTTGGCACGGGTGGGCGCCACTCGCTCGATCATGCCGTACAACCGTTGCATGGCCTGCGATTTACCGACGAGGTGGGCACGCACGCCCGCGTTCGTCTGGCTTCTGAGTTGCGCTACCTCACGCTTGAGCTCGAGCTCTTCACGGGCGCGAGCCAGGATGTGCAGCAACTCCTCCGTGCGGAACGGCTTCTTGATGAAGTCTACGGCCCCCAGTTTCATGGCTTCGACCGCGCTGTCGATCGATCCGAAGGCCGTCATCACGATGAACTGCGCGTCCGTCTGCAAGGCAGGTCCCGCGCCGAGCACGTTGAGACCGTGCATCCCCGGCAGGTTCAGGTCGAGGAGAACCAGGTCGTACAACTGCTGGTCCAGCTGGCGAAGTCCCTCCTCACCCGACCGTACGGCATCGACGCGGTATCCATTCTCCGCGAGAACCGTCAGAAGGAGATCACGTACGTTTTCCTCGTCCTCCACGACAAGAACGCGGGGGGCGACATCGGCCTTCGTGTGTTCTTCAGACATATCTACTCCGTCTTCGGCCCGCGTCGAACGTTTGAACAGTGTCCCGCTTCACCATTGCCGGAAGTGTGCCACGATTGCCCACTCAAAGGCCTGGTGTGCCTCCAGTACTGGAAGCCGCAGAATTATGCGCTCTCACAGGGCCTCCCGGGGGAACGTTCCGAGCGGTTGGGCACGAGCTCGCTGCGCCAACACGTCCCAATCTGGCAACGATGGTGACAACTTGTCACTCTATGGGATGAAGTGGCAAGAGTAGACGAGCCTGAGGCCGCTTTAGGTCTCAGCGGTTGAACGGATTCGGGGCCTTGGGCCGGGCCGTCCCGGGGGCCGAGTCGAGCAGGCGTTGAAGCTCTTCGTTGCTGAGCTCGAACGGGTCGTCCTGGTGCCCGGGAGCCCGCGCCACCTTCGCCGGGCCGGGGTTGCCGCCCTCGGGTTCGAAGTGCCACTCCCAACGGCTGCGATCACGCACACGCCAGGCGTTTCCGGATCGGTCAACGAACTTGCGGTAGCTCATGTGCGACTTCCCTCCTGGCTGTCACGCCGCCGGCTGATCAGAAACAGGGTCGCCCCCGCGAGCGTGATCGCGGCAAAGCTGAACCACTGGATCGCGTACACCAGGTGGGGTCCATCGGAGGGGGGGATGGCCGCGACAGGTCGTGGCACGCCAGCTCCTCCGGCGTCCGTGGACGAGTCGGGTAGCACCCATGCGTCCAGGATGGGGTCAGCGAGATCGCGCTCGGCTGCCTCGAGGTCGAGGCTGCCGAGTACCAGGTGCACGCCGACTTCGAACCGAGTGAAACGCGGGGGGATCGCCGACGAGGGCTCGCCGGGAAGAACCCGTCCCGTGATCACCACGGTGTGCGCTCGCTCCGCGACATCGGATGGCGGCCGAGATGACTGGAGGTCTGCGCTCAGTCCGTCCGCTGCAGGGAGCCATCCCCGGAGCACGAGTACGGCAGGGGCCCCCTCGAGCCGCAGCGGCGTGACCACGTGAACGCCCGGAGAGCCGAGTGCCGCGCGGCCCCGGATGATGATCTCGTGGTCGTAGTCCCATGTCCCCGTGAGCCGAACCCGCCGCCACATCAGCGAATCGGTGGGAAGCCCCGCGGCAGTCCCGGGCAACTCGAGTGGCGGAAGAGCTGCAAGAGCAGAGTGGTTAGCGTTGCGGGCACGGCGCTCGCCCAGGCGGTCCACCTGCCAGGTGCCGAGGCGAACGAACACGGCAGTCGCGACAATGGCCACCACAGCAAAGCCCCAGGAACGCGCGTCCAATCGTTTCATGATGTCAATGTCGGTGGGCGAGGTGGGGGCGGACAAGGTGCCGTCAAAGCGAACGGGGCCCCCGAAAGTGCGGGGCCCCGTCGCCGCTGTTGGTGGCGCGATGCGGTCAGAATCAGCCCTCTCGCCTGGCCTGCCGCTTCCTGCGCAGCATCCAGATAACTACGACCGCGGCACCGAGCAGGAGCATCCAGTACCACTTGGAGGTGCTGTCGCCCGCTGGCGCAGACTCTGCGACGGTCTCCTCGACCACCGGAGGGGGGGTCAGCTCAACCTCTTCGGGCAGCTCCTCGGCGGTGACCTCCATTTCGAACGCATCGAACTCCGCGTCGGCGATCATGACCTCGTCCACGCCGGTCACTGCCATCTCCCAACGACCCTCGGGCAGGTAGATGCTGATCTCACGGCCCCTCTTAATGTCCTCATAGGGTAGGATCACCCCGTCGAGATACACCGTGAATCCGGGTCGTGGAGTGACGCGCGTCGCCGGACCCCATGTTTCGTCCCGATGCTGAAACGTGAGCAGCATTGAAGGTGGGCCTTCGTGGACCATCGCCTTGAAATGCGCGTACTTGACACCGTCACGCTCGATGATCTCCAGGCACGCGTCACGCGCCGCTGGATACGAGGTCATCACACGCTCATCGAACGCGATGTCGTCGCAGGTGACCTCCTGCGCCGAGAGCGGCATCGCAACCACGACCGTGAGTAGCAACGCCGGGATTCCGACGGTGAACTTCTTCATGTCAGCCTCCGCTGGATGCAGGTGAACTCAGCCGTACGGGAGGGTAGGAAACTGCCGCGGCTGGGCAATTCACCAGTCGACGAGAAAACTGCCTATAACTTCCGGTCCCGGCAAGCGTACCGGGCTCCAACCATGCACGGGTGTGCCCTCACTGCAGGCCCCCGAACGGACCGGTCGCGCTGGTCTGGAGG
>JAUVPT010000047.1 GCA_030598525.1 Gemmatimonadota bacterium | reverse complement strand
GCCCGATCCATGTAGGAATCGTCGCGTGCGTCCCGATTCACGTCGATCATCCCCCCCGTTCCAGCAGGACTCGGCCCTGGCCCGCAGCAATCTCTCCGCACACGAAAGCAGGCGTGCCCGCGGTCCGGATCTGCTCGACGACTGCCTCGGCCTCACCAGATGGGACCACCGCGATCATCCCGATGCCCATCTTGAGGGTACCATACAGGTCATCCACCCCGAGCCCACTCTCCCGAGCCAGGACATCAAAGACCGGGCCCGGCGACCAACTCGCGACGTCCACCCGTGCGTCGCAGTCCGGCGGCAGGACCCGGGCCAGATTACCCGAAATACCGCCACCGGTGATGTGGGCCAGAGCGTGGATCGTTCCCCTCTCGCAAGGGAGGGTGAGAGGGCGCAGATACGAGAGGTGGACTCTGAGCAGGACGTTGGCGACCGACTCCCCGGTGCCCGGATACTCGTCATCGATGTCGAGCCCCATGCGGTCGAAGACGATGCCCCGAGCCAGACTGTAGCCATTTGTGTGAAGGCCCGACGAAGGGAGGCCGATCAGCATATCTCCGGCCGACACGCCTCCCCGACCGGGAACCGGAAGGGTGACCTGACCGACGATGAACCCGGCCAGATCGTAGTCACCCGGATCGTACATGCCAGGCATCTCCGCCGTTTCGCCACCCAGGAGAGCGCATCCATTCTCTCGACAACCCCGGGCGATGCCCGCGACGACGTCAAACGCCACCTCAGGCTCGAGAGTGCCGCAAGCAAAGTAGTCGAGGAAGAAGAGTGGCACGGCGCCTTCCGCCAGAATGTCGTTGACGCAGTGGTTGACGAGATCCTCACCGACCGTGTCATGACGAGCGGCCATCCCCGCCACAAGAACCTTCGTGCCCACGCCGTCAGCGCTCGCCACGAGTTCCGGATCTCCTGTGAGCTTGAAGCGCCCTCCAAAAGAGCCGAAGTCGCCACGCACCGAATCGGACCGGGTCGAGGCCACAAGTGAGGCAAGCCGCCTGGTGAGCCCCTCGGCGGCAGGAATGTCCACTCCCGCATCGGCGTAGCTGAACCGGTCCTGCTCCGGATTCACTCGCCCTCTCTTTCGAGCCTCTCCGGCGCCGAAATCCCGAGCAGCTTCAGACCCGAGCCGAGAGTGAGTTGGACTGCCCGCGCCAGTGCAAGTCGGCCGGGACGGCTCGGACCTTCAGCCAGCAACCTGCGACTCGCGTCAAGATTGCCCTCGTGGTACCACGCGTTGACCGCTCCCGCCAGCTCCTCCAGGTAGTTGCAGATCTGGTACGGAGCTCTCGCCCGCGCCGCCGCGCGCACTCGTTCCGGAAACCGCAGAACGGTCGTCAGAACCATGCGTTCCGTGCCCGGGCCGAGCGCCGCCAGGTCCGCATCTGTCGGGGCGAGGCATTCCGGATCCACTTCTCCCCTGCGGAATACGCTGCACATTCGGGCATGAGCGTACTGCACCTTGTACACCGGATTGGCGTCCGAGGTGTCCAGGGCGAGATCCAGGTCGAAGGCCATGGGGACCTCCGCCCGTCGCATGAGGAAGAAATAGCGAGCCACGTCAGGACCCGTCTCCGCGAACAAATCGCGCAGGCTGACAAACTGCCCCGCACGCTTCGACATTCTCACTTCCTCGCCGCCCCGCATCACCGTCACCAGTTGGATTAACAGAACTTCCAGGAAGTCCTCCCCCAGGCCCAGTGCGGTCAGCGCGGCCTGCATCCGGGGAACGTGCCCGTGGTGGTCGGCGCCCCATACGTCGATCGCCCGCTGGAAACCTCGCTCAGCCTTGTCGAGATGGTACGCGATATCCGAGACGAAATACGTGTGAGAGCCGTCGCTCTTCACCAGGACCCGGTCCTTCTCATCTCCGAGATCCGTGGTGCGAAGCCACACGGCTCCGTCGTCACGGTACGCCCGCCCCGACTCGGTCAAACGGTCCAGCAACCCGTCGACCCCGCCCGTCGCGAACAGGGACGACTCATCGAACCAATGATCCATGTGGACGCCAAACGCGTCCAGGTCCCGAGCTTGCCCGGCTCGGAGAATATCCGTCGCCCTCGCCCTGAGCAGATTCAGGCGCTCGGGACGCTCGAGGGCCTCCAGGCGCGCATCCCCGAGTTCCCCGGCCAGCTCCTCGGCGATGTCCCGAATGTACTCTCCCTGATATCCACCCTGGGGCATCTCGAGATCCACTCCGCGCGCCTGCAGCCAACGGGTTTCAATGGACTCACCGAGAAGCTCGATCTGCCGTCCGGCGTCGTTGACGTAGAACTCCCGCTTCACTTCGTGACCGGTCCACTCGAGAAGCGCTGCCGTAGCGTCTCCGATGGCCGCGCCTCTGCCGTGAGCGACGTGAAGAGGGCCGGTGGGGTTGGCCGACACGAACTCGACGTTGTATCGAAGCGGCTCCGCCGCCGAAGACCGACCCCAGTCGGCGCCGGATTCCAGGGCGGAGCGAAGGCCCGCCCACAGCACGTCTTCCGACAGGCTGAAGTTGAGGAAGCCGGGACCCGCGATTGCGAGGTCCGAGACCCCCGTCGATGCAAGGTCCAGGTGTTCAGCGAGTTCCGCTGCCAGCTCTCGCGGAGGGCGCCCCAGGCGGCCTGAAAGAACCAGGGCGGCGTTGGAGGCGAAATCGCCATGTGTGGGGTCCGCCGGCCTCTCCACCTGTGGGGAAAAATCGTCCGGCGCACCGATGGCGATTGCTGCCTCCCTGAGAGCCTCGGCTAGAGCTCGCGCGGGAGCGCTTCGAACGTCAGTCACCTCCATCTTCACCACCCTTCCCGGATTCACCTGCCCCTCCATCACTACCCTTCTTCTCGGGGGAGGACTTGCCCCCTCCATTCGAACCACTTCGATAGTCGGTCGCGTAGAATCCGGGGCCCTTGAACACCAGGCCACCTCCACTGGAGATCAGGCGCCGTACCTTCCCTTCGCACTCGGGACACTCGGCAATCGGGTCCTCATTGATCCCCTGGAATCTCTCGAAGGCGTGGCCACAAACACGACACTCGTACTCGTACGTCGGCATAAGTCCCTTTCTTCGTCCTCACCCGGCTCAGACAGACCGATACGGACCCCACAGCCTGACCAGCCGACCGCTGATCTCGCCGAGGGTGGCCCTGACTTTGACCGCTTCGATCATGGCAGGCAAGAGGTTGGCTCCGCCCGTCGCAGCCTCAGCTACGTCGTCCAGCATTCGTTCGACGAGGTCAGAATCCCGCCGGCTGCGCACCGCGTCCAGTCTCGTGCGCTGGGTTTGCTGCAGATTCGTGAAGTCCGGAAGCGAAACAGGAGCCGGGAGCTCCTCGTCCTCGTATATGTTGACGCCCACTACCGACCTTTCCCGGCTCTCGACCTCGAGCTGCCAGGCATAGGCGGAGCGGTGAATCTCGTCCGTCATGAACGGGATAGCCGCAGCCGCCCCTCCGAGTTCCTCGATCTTCTCGAGAAACCCGCGAGCCAGCTCCTCGACCTGGTCCGTGAGACTCTCCACGTAGTACGAGCCTCCGAGCGGATCCACGGTGTCGCGCACGCCTGATTCCTCCGCCAATACCTGCTGTGTTCGGAGCGCGAGCCGGGCCGCCTCGGCTCCAGGAAGAGCGAAGGCCTCATCAAAGCTGTTCGTGTGCAAGGATTGAGTGCCCCCCAGCACTCCAGCCAGTGCCTGAACGGCGACTCGAACCACGTTATTCAGCGGCTGCTGGGCGGTGAGCGTGGACCCCCCTGTCTGGGTATGGAAGCGAAGACGACAGCTGCGGTCCGAACCCTGGAATTCCTCGCGCATCATCCGAGCCCAGAGCCTTCTCGCGGCCCGGAACTTCGCCACTTCCTCGAACAAGTGATTGTGGGCGGCGAAGAAAAAGCTCAACCGGGGGGCGAATTGATCGACTTCGAGGCCTCGGGCCAGAGCACGCCGGACGTATTCCCGGCCGTTGGCCAGCGTAAACGCGATTTCCTGGGCCGCCGTGGCCCCCGCTTCGCGCATGTGATAGCCACTGATGGAAATGCTGTTCCAACGCGGGAGCTTCTCAGAGCAGAAGGCGAAGATGTCCGTGACCAGGCGGAGGCTCGGCTCGACGGGATAGATGTACGTTCCCCTGGAGATGAACTCCTTGAGGATGTCGTTCTGGACGGTCCCCGAGAGGCTCATGCGCTCCACTCCGCGCCCGTCCGCCACGGCGACGTACATCGCGAGAAGAATACCAGCGGTCGCATTGATCGTCATCGAGGTGGACACCTGGTCGAGCGGAATGTTCGCGAACAGCCGTTCGACGTCCTCCAGTGTGTCGATCGCAACACCGACTCGTCCCACTTCTCCTTCCGCCCGCGGATCGTCCGAATCCAGTCCCATCTGCGTCGGCAAGTCGAACGCGACGGACAACCCTGTCTGTCCGGAGTTCAGCAGGTACCGGAAGCGGTCATTGGTTTCCTCAGACGTCCCGAATCCCGCGTATTGGCGCATCGTCCAGGCACGCCCCCGATACATGTCCCGGTATACGCCCCTTGTAAACGGCCACTGACCCGGCTCTCCCGGATCGGACGTCTCTGCGCCCGCCGGACCGTAGAGACGTTGGATGTCGATGCCGGACGTCGTGCGTGGGCCGCCTTGATCCGACATGGCTCACCTCTGCTCGAGTTTCAGCAACACCGTATCTCGCTCGACCGTCTGCCCCGGGTCGACCTCGATCGACAGGACGACACCCGGGCCATCCGCCCGCAACTCGTTCTCCATCTTCATCGCCTCCATGACGACGAGGCTGTCACCTGTTGCCACCTCCTGCCCCTCCGTCACCTCGACCCGGACGATGAGACCTGGCATCGGTGCCCGGAGGTCACGGCGGGTCTCCACCGGAGCCACGTGCGAGGCGAGCTCTCGGATATGGCGGGTTCGCTCGTCCTCGACCGCGACCTCGAATAGTCGGCCCTCCAATTCGATGATCCACCCCGCGTCAACCCTCCGGGCGAATAGAGAGAGCGCGCGACCGTCCATCCGCAGGTGCTGACGATCGGAGCCCGGGAGCGTGGATATGTCTGCTTCAAGCGGTTCGCCGTCCAATAGCAAGCGGGCCGCCTCGATGACTATTTCGCGCGTTCCTTCGCCGATCCGTGCGAAGTACCGAATCGCCGGGTCAGAAGTCACGATTCCCTCCCATTGCTCGGCGCCGCCTCATCCATACGACCGTCTCCACGTGCGCGGTCTGCGGAAATGCGTCGAAGGGCTGCACTTCCTCGACGTGCCAGGCCGCCTGCAGGCGATCGAGGTCCCGGCCCAACGTCGCCGGGTCGCAACTGACGTATGCGAGCTCTCCGGCCACCCCGGTGACCAATGCCTCCGTCACCCGGCGGGACAGGCCCATTCGCGGCGGGTTCACCACGACCAGGTCGGCGGGCAGGAGTTCGGCGATTCGATTCTCCACGCGATCCGCCACCACGACCAACCGTCCCCCCGTGCCCGCAGCGGCCCCCCTACATGCGGTCGCAGCGCGGTCCGAAACCTCACAAGCGGTAACGAGCGCACCGTCTCTCGCCCACCGTATGGCCCGAGCGCCGACTCCGGAGTACAGGTCCAGTACGCTCAGTCCCTCCAGGTCTCCCGCTCGCGCGTTCAGCCACCCATCCAACTCTGAAGACACCTTTCGGTTCACCTGGAGGAACACGTCGGCCGGGAGATCGAAGGCTATGTCCTGCCAACGATCAGAGAGGGTCTCTTCTCCGGCCAGGCACACGGGTTCTTGTCCCGATCTCGCATGGTGCCACCCGATGAGGCCCGGTACCTGGTCGAGCAGGTGGCTCAAGTCGTCTGAGCCAGGTGGCCGGCCTCCACGGATCAGTACATCCACAGTACCATTGATCGCGGCCCGCACCGTGATCCTCGTGTCCGGCTCCGGTGGAGGCTCGCAGATTCCATCATCCCACGCCTTTCGCAGGCCCTCCCACGCGGCAACGATCGGCGCTTCGGCGAGCAGGCACCTCCGGACGTCGGCCAGGGAGCCCGGATCGTGGATCGTCCGAAAGCCCGCGACCAGTTTCCCGTCATTGAATCGTGAAGAGAACGTCACCCGGTTCCGATACTCGAACTCACTCCCGCTGGCCATCACGTCCGGTACCGGAACATCCAGGCCTCCGATCCTCCGGAGGGCGTCCTCGACCAGGTCTCTTTTCACTCGCCTCTGCTCCGCCGGCGTCAGGTGCTGGAGACGACACCCACCGCAAACGTCGTACACCGGACAGGGGGCCAGTCGTCGAGCATTTCCCCGACTCACCTGCTCCCGCACCCGCCCACGGGCCCACCTTGCTTTCGCCTCGACGATCTCCACTCGCACGACATCTCCGGGGGCGGTGCGTGGAACAAACATGACGCGGCCGGACGGTTCCCGGCCCACCCCGTCGCCTCCCCCCGCGATCCGATCCACCCGGAGCAGCGTCGGCTCACCGGCGGCTCCGTTTTCACGGTCCGTTCTTCGGTCATCGCCTGGGCTCGCGTTCAATCGATCATCCCCAGGCGGCGCCACTGACTGATTCCTCCCGTCCCCCGATCCGGGGGCTGGGGCGTCATGGAGAAAGAGCCCTCTCCGACACGTGACCTGTGCTCGAGCAGGGTGGCCGCAACGGCGGCAGCCCGTGCTTGCCAGTCACCTCCAGCGGTGCCCACCAACTCCGGATGTCTGTCCAGGTATCGAACCGAAATATCACCGGCCCTGAAGTCCGCCTCGTCCAGGACCGCAAGGTGAAACGGCTGCGTGGTGCGGATTCCCTGGATCTGCAGCTCCCGCAAGGCCCGACGCATCCTGAGGATCGCTTGATCGCGGGTCGGGGCGTGAACGATGAGCTTGCCCAGCAAGGGGTCGTAGTGGAGGCCTACCTCGAAGTGCTCCACGATGCCTCCATCCCAACGGACTCCGGGGCCGCACGGGACCTCGAGGGCGCGAATCATGCCGCTCGACGGAAGAAAACCACTGAACGGATCCTCTCCGCTGATTCTGCACTCGATCGCGTGCCCCACGGGCCAGTCAGGACTCTCCTTGACCGAAAGTGGCAGGCCGGCCGCAACGCGGATCTGCTCCTGTACCAGATCCACTCCCGTCACGAATTCTGTAACTGGATGTTCGACCTGGATCCGCGTGTTCATCTCGAGGAAGTAGAACTCGCGGTCCTGGTACAGGAACTCGACCGTGCCGGCGCCCACGTAACCAACGGCCTCAGCTGCCGCGACGGCGACTTCTCCCATGCGGGCCCGCAACCCCGGGTCCACGACCGGAGATGGCGCTTCCTCGATCAGCTTCTGATGCCGCCGCTGAATCGAGCACTCCCTCTCCCCCAGGTGGATCACCCGGCCGTGGCTGTCAGCGAGTATCTGGATCTCGATATGCCGAGGGTCGGAGAGGTACTTCTCGAGGTACACCCTCGAGTCTCCGAAGGCCTGGCCTGCCTCCCGGCTCGCTGCCGACAGGGCTCGTGGAAGGTCGGCCGCAGACTCGATCACCCGCATTCCCTTCCCGCCCCCTCCGGCGGCCGCTTTCAACAGGACAGGCCAGCCGATCCGATCTCCTTCCGACACTCCCTGATCCGCTTCAGAGACAGCCTCCGAGCCCGGTATGACTGGCACCCCGGCACTGACCATCCTGGCCCGCGCCGCGGTCTTGTCCCCCATCTCCGCGATCGCTTCGGGCGACGGTCCTACGAAAATCAGTCCGGCGTCGATCACCTGGCGGGCGAAATCCGGGCTTTCGGCCATGAAGCCGTAGCCGGGGTGCACCGCCTGGGCCCCGGTTTCTCGCGCTGCCTCAATGATGGCGTCCGCTCGCAGGTAGCTCTGGGACGCAGGTGCGGGCCCAATCGGGACAGCTTCGCCAGCGAGAAGAACGTGGGGAGACAGCCGGTCCGCGTCCGAGTAGACGGCTACCGTGCGTACGCCCATCTCCTGGCAGGCACGGATCACGCGAACGGCGATCTCTCCGCGATTGGCTATGAGGACCTTATCGAACACGACCGTACCTCACAGGGGGATATTGCCGTGCTTTCGGGGCGGGTTCCGCTGGCGCTTGTTCTGGAGTATTTCGAGCCCTGAAATGAGACGGGCCCGAGTCTCGCGCGGGTCGATGACATCATCCAGGAAACCCCGTTTCGCGGCCAGATATGGATGGGCGAACCTCTCACGGAATTCGCTCTCCAGTTCGTCGATACGGGCCTCTCGATCCTCGGCACCCTCCAACTCACGTCGGTAGAGGATTTCCACCGCGCCCTTCGGGCCCATGACGGCCAATTCGGCCGTCGGCCAGGCGAAGTTGAGATCCCCTCGAATGTGCTTGGACGACATCACGTCGTACGCCCCGCCGTACGCCTTCCGCGTGATGACCGTCAGCTTCGGCACCGTACTCTCACAATATGCGTACAGGAGCTTCGCCCCATTCTGAATGATGCCGCCATGCTCCTGGGCCACTCCCGGAAGGAAGCCGGGCACGTCTTCGAGAGTGACGATCGGGACATTGAACGCATCGCAGAACCGGATGAACCGTGCGCCCTTTCGACTCGCATCGATGTCCAATACGCCCGCGAGCACGGCCGGCTGGTTCGCCAGAATGCCTACCGGGCGCCCCCCCAGTCGAGCGAACCCCACGATGATGTTGCCCGCGTATCCGGAGTGGATTTCAAGGAAATCACCGTCATCGACGATCCTGCCGATGACCTCATGCATATCATAGGGCTGAGTCGGGACGTCCGGAATGACGTCGAGCAGTTCCTCGTCGGCCCTGGCCGCCGGATCCTCGGATGGACGCAGGGGAGGATCCTCAGCGTTGTTGGACGGAAGAAAACCGAGAAGCTTCCTCACGGCCCCCAGGCTCTCGATCTCGGTCGGGTGTGAGAAGTGCGCCACTCCCGATCGAGTGCTGTGCACGCTCGCTCCGCCAAGCTCCTCCAGGGTCACTTCCTCGTGCGTCACCGTCTTCACGACATTGGGGCCGGTCACGAACATGTGACTGATCCCCTGAACCATAAAGACGAAATCCGTGATGGCGGGTGAGTAGACAGCCCCTCCGGCGCAGGGGCCCAGGATCACACTGACCTGCGGGACCACGCCCGACGCGAGCGTGTTCCGGAGGAACAGCTCGGCATAGCCCCCAAGGGACGCGACCCCCTCTTGAATTCGCGCGCCGCCGGAGTCATTGAGACCGATCACCGGGGCGCCATTCTGCGTGGCAAGGTCCACAACCTTGCATATCTTCTCGGCATGAGCCTCGGAAAGTGAACCTCCGAACACTGTGAAGTCCTGACTGAATACGTAGACGGTGCGCCCGTCAACTCGCCCGTAGCCCGTCACGACCCCGTCCCCGGGAATCCGCTGGTCAGCCAGACCGAAGTCTACACTGCGGTGCTCGACGAACCGGTCCAGCTCGACGAAGGAGCCCTGATCGAGCAGGATGTCCAGGCGCTCCCGCGCCCCCAACTTCCCTCGCTCGTGCTGTCGTGCGAGTCGTTTCGCCCCACCACCCTCAAGCGTTTGCCGACGGAGCTCCTCGAGTTGGCGCAGCTTGTCACGCGCGCTCATGGGTTGGCCTCCTCTTTCTCCTTTTGCTTCTCCTCTTCCAGTGCCCGGAGGAACTCCTCGAGTTCCCTCTGCTCCTCAGCCCAACTGAGCATCTCGTCCGCGTCGGGAATCTCGAGTCCACCGTCCCGGAGCACGCGGACGTACACGTCTCGACCGAGAGCCCCCGACGAGCGATCCACACTGAGGTCACCTGTAGCGCCCCGGTGCACCCCCCTCCGCAGCGACCTTCCTAT
>JAUVPT010000033.1 GCA_030598525.1 Gemmatimonadota bacterium | reverse complement strand
CCACCGGAGGAACTCGCCCCCGAGAGCCTCCGGCTCCGGGAGCTCGATCAGGAATACGGGGTGACCGGCGGCGTCCAGCGCATCGAGGGCGAGCCGGGCGCTCGCATCATCGTCACCCTCCACCGAGTAGTGCACGAAGACCCGGTCCGGAGAGCATGCGTCCGCTCCCGGCAGAGGCTCATCGGTGACGGGCACGATGCCGTTCCCGTTCTTCCCGGTGCTCTCCGCCACGAGTTGCTCGACCCACAGTGGGAACGAGGCCACACTCCGCGAGGCCGTAAGCGTCAGCTTGTTCCGACCACCTTGCGCGCAGAGGGCCAGGATCGCTCCCAGTCGGACGGCGGGATTCACCGACTCCGGCAGGCCCGGCGAGCATTCGCGCTCGAGCTGGCGGGCCCATTCGACGACGCCCTCGACGTCTGCGCCCATCAGTACCATGGGGAGGAGACCGAACACGGTCAGGGCGGAGTAGCGTCCACCGACATCGGCCGGCGCCTCGAATGAGCGCAGAAAGCCGACCTCGCCAGCTTCAGCGAGTAGCGACGAACCGGGGTCCGTCACCGCGACGAAGTGCCGGCCGACTGCGGGCACCTCTTCACGTTGCAGCCGCTCCCGGAAGTACCGGTAGAGGCTGAGGGTCTCGATGGTACCGCCCGACTTACTGGCCACCACGAACAGGGTTCGAAGCGGGTCGATCGCCTGGTCTACGGCTGCAACCGCGGCGGGGTCTACCGTGTCGAGGACCGTGAGACGCGGGAAGCCGTCACGGCCCGAGAACGATTCGGCTGCCACCAGCGGGCACAGGCTGCTTCCTCCCATCCCGAGCAGCACGACGTCCCGCACGTCTTCGCCACGTACGTCCTCCGCAAAAGCGGCCAGGTCAGGAAGAAGTGCGATCGCGTCGGTCGAGCCGCGAGTCCAACCCAGGCGCTTCGCGATGGAGTCCTGCGTGGAGGCATCCCCTGGCCACAGCGACGGATCCCGGCCCGCCAGGCGCACGGCGAACCGCTGCTCGTGCAGTGCGGACAGGGTTGCCGCGAGTCCGGGGACCATGTCGGCCGGTTCCCGGACAGCCACCCGCAGGCCCTCCCGCATCTCCGCCCGTCGCAGCGCCAGCCCGGCAAGGAGGGCATCGAACGGGTCCACGAACTTCTGGGCGCCCTCGGCCAATAACTGCTCGTTGACGGCGGGCATGTCGATGCCCAGCGCGGACAGGTTCGCGAACACGACTTCGGAATGCGCCAGTCCCTGCTCGACGGTGTCCGGCACCACTTGCCCCGCCGAGGCAAACGCTTCGATCGTGACCTCCGGCATGGTATTCACGGTGTCACGGCCAATCAGTGGTTCCACGTAACGGACGGGGTCGTACAACGGGTTCTTCGTGCTCGTGCTGGCCCAGAGCAGCCGTTGCGGCCTCGCACCGGCGTCGGCAAGGGCCTGCCACTCCGGATCCGCCATGAGATTCTGGTAGCTCCGGTAGGCCAGCTTCGCGCTGGCCACCGCCGTCTGACCATACAGGTGCTGCGCCGCCGGCTCCCCTGCGGAGGCCTGAATCCGGTGGGACAGGAGCGAATCGACCAGGACGTCGATGCGGCTGAGGAAGAAGCTGGCTACCGAGGCGACCGAGTCGATGGACTCTCCTTCGGAGGCCCTTCGCTGCAGCGCCCGCACGTATGCCCGGGCTACCTCTTCGTATGCCTCTACCGCGAAGAGCAGGGTGACGTTGACGTTGACGCCCTCGTAGAGCAGCTCTTCGACCGCCGGTACCCCAGCCGGAGTTCCAGGGATCTTGACCATCAGGTTGGGGCGATCCACGGCAGCCCACAGGTGCCGCGCCTCCGTCAGTGAGCCCTGCGTGTCATGCACCAGGTGCGGTGACACCTCGAGGCTCACGTAGCCATCGGCTCCGGCGGATTCGTCATACACCGGCCTGAGCAGGTCGCAGGCCTCACGAATGTCCGTGACGACCAGTGCCTCGTAGATCTCCTCCACGGACGACCCGGCACCCGCCAGCTCGGCGATCTGATCGTCGTAGTCCGAGCCCGAGGAAATCGCCTTGTGGAAGATCGCGGGGTTCGAGGTCACGCCTCTCAGGCCCTGCTCTCGAACGCGGCGTGCCAGCTCGCCTCCGCGGATCATCTCACGGCTCAGGCTGTCGAGCCAGTAGCTCTGTCCCTGCCTCAGCAGGTCGAGGAAGATCTCCACGGTCAGCCCTCCGTACGCTTGGACATGTAGTCGTCTTCCACTGCGAGCAATTTGTTCAGCCGTCGTCGATGTCGCTCCTCATCCGAGAACCGAGCCGCCATGAACGCGTCGGCTACCTCGCGTGCCACTTCGATCCCGATCACTCGTTCGCCGAGGCACAGGACGTTCATGTCGTCGTGCTCGACCGCCTGGCGGGCCGAGTAGGTCTCGTGACACACTCCAGCCCGGATTCCCCGAACCTTGTTCGCCACCATGCAGACGCCCACGGCGCTCCCGCAGACGAGCAAGCCGCGCTCGGCCTCACCACGGGCCACGGCCTCGGCTACGGCACGCGCGTAGTCAGGGTAGTCCACGGACTGGGGACCATCCGTGCCCAGGTCGATGACCTCGTGACCCGCGTCCCGCAGGTGATCCGCCAGAATCTGCTTGTACTGATAACCCGCATGATCAGACCCCACCGCTACGCGGCTCATTGGCCCTCCATCAATCGCCGCGCTGTCGCCACGACGTTGTCTACGCTGTACCCGAACTGTCGGAACAACTCGCCGGCCGGTGCACTCGCTCCGAAGGTGTCGATGCCGACCACGTCTCCCGAGCTACCGACCCACTCCTTCCAACCGAACGACACTCCGGCCTCGATGGCCAGCCGGTTCTCGACGTCCGGCGGGAAGACCTCGTGCTGGTACGCCATCTCCTGCTCCCGGAAGATCTCCCAGCTCGGCATGCTCACGACGCGCGTGGCGACGCCCGACTTCACCAGGGCCCGCCGGGCCTCGAGGGCCAGCGCCACCTCGGACCCTGACGCGACCAGGATCAGGTCCGGATCCGCATCGTCCGCATCCTCCAGAATGTAGGCTCCCATCCGCAGTCCGATCGCTCGTCCGGGTCCGTCCACCCGGATTACCGGGACTCCCTGCCGGGTCAGGACCAGCATCGTGGGGCCATCCCGGCGCACGATCGCCTCTCGCCAGGCTTCGACCGTTTCGTTGGCATCGGCCGGCCGAATGACACGGAGTCCCGGCATCGCCCGCAGGGCCGCCAGGTGCTCGATCGGCTGGTGCGTAGGACCGTCCTCTCCGAGGCCGATCGAGTCGTGTGTCATCACGTAGATGACCGGCTGCCGCATCAGTGCCGCAAGCCGAATCGCCGGGCGGGCGTAGTCCGTAAACACGAAGAACGTGGCCGCGTAGGGCCTCAGGCCGCCGTGCAGGGCCATGCCGGTAGAGGCGGCCGCCATGACATGCTCACGAATCCCCCACCGCACGTTCCGGCCGGAATAGTTGTCCGGGCCGAAGTCCCCGGAACTCTTGATCAGGGTGTTGTTGGAGGGAGCCAGGTCAGCGCTGCCTCCGATGAGCCAGGGCAGCCGGTCGGCGATCGCGTTGAGGGCGGCGCCCGACGCCTTGCGCGTGGCCATGGGCCCGTCCGCCTCATCGAACGAGGGAAGCCCGGAATTCCAATCCGCGGGAAGCCGGCCATCCAGCGCGCTCTCGAACTGGTCGGCCAGTTCCGGGTGAGCCGCACGATAGGCGTCGAAACGGGCGTGCCACTCGCTCTCGGCAGTCGCCCCCTCAGCCACCGCTTCCCGCATGTGCTCCAGGGCCCTGTCCGGCACCAGGAAGTCCGAATCCTCCGGCCAGCCGTAAGCTTTCTTGGTGAGCGCGACTTCCTCCTCACCGAGAGGCGAGCCGTGCACGCCGGACGTATCCTGCTTGTTGGGAGATCCGAAGCCGATGTGAGAGCGGACGATGATCAGAGACGGCCTGTCCGTCTCCGATCGGGCGGATTCCACGGCTCCCCGGAGCGCGTCCACGTCGTTGGCCGCATCACCTACGTCCTGCACGTGCCAGCCGTAGGCCCGGAAACGGCCTGCGGCGTCGTCGGAGTACGCGAGGTCCGTGGATCCGTCGATCGTGATCCGGTTGTCATCATAGAATACGATCAACTTTCCGAGGCGCAGGTGCCCGGCGAGCGAGCCGGCTTCGTGAGAGGCCCCCTCCATGAGGTCACCGTCGCTGCACACCACGTACGTGAAGTGATCGACGATGGTGTGAGACGGCCGATTGTACACGGCTCCGAGGTGCGCCTCCGCCATCGCCATCCCGACCGCCGTCATGATCCCCTGTCCGAGCGGCCCCGTCGTGGTCTCGACTCCTGCCGTCAGCCCATGCTCGGGGTGCCCCGGTGTTCGGCTGTCCCACTGGCGGAACTCGCGGATTTCCTCCAGGGGAAGATCGTAGCCGCTGAGATACAGCATTCCGTACAGGAGCATCGAGGCATGTCCGGCCGACAGGACGAAACGATCGCGGTCGAACCACGTGGGATTGCGCGGATTGTAGCGCATCTCCCGGCTGAGCACGTAGGCGACGGGGGCAAGAGCCATCGGCGCGCCGGGATGGCCGGAGTTGGCGCGCTGGATGGCATCGATGGCGAGGGTCCGGATCGTCTGGATGGAGAGTTCCTCGACGGGCATTTCCTCGAGGGAAACCACGTCATGAACCTCCTCGGCCCGGGTATCGGGTGCGGGGGTATTCATGCCTGTATCGTTTCTCGCGTGTCGGACTGGATGCAGGGGGCCCGGGCGGCCGGGCGCTCGACGCCCCCACGTTACCACGGGCGAGAGCGGTGCGCACCTCCCCCGGGACGCACACGGCGGGACTCCCGGTGAGCCCGACTCGCGGGTAGGTTTCCAGCCCGCGCGATGCGCCGTTTTGCGACAACCGTGTGGGCGGTAACATTAAGGATCGGCGATCCCGCGGCCGGCTCAGCTCGGAGCCGGTGGGGGAGGGCAGCCACGCGTCAGGTGGGGGAAGCGTGACCGGCACGAAACGGACAGGCAGGATACGGCACGACGTGACCCTGCTGGCCTCGGAAGATCTCCACTGGTTCAACGAGGGCCGGCACTACCGGCTGTGGCAGAAACTGGGCAGTCATGTGATGGATCCGGGGGATGGCCCCGGCGTCCTGTTCGCGGTGTGGGCGCCTTCCGCCGGCTCAGTCCAGGTCATCGGCGGCTTCAACGGTTGGAAGGGCACCGCGCACCCGCTCGAGGCGCGCGGCGATTCGGGAATATGGGAGGGATTCGTTCCGGGCCTCGGGAGCGAAGAGAAGTACAAGTTCCGGATCAGGGGCGGAGACGGCACGTGGAGAGAGAAAGCCGATCCGATGGCCCGGGCGGCCGAGCTTCCGCCGGCGACCGCTTCGGTCGTATGGAAAGACCACTACGAGTGGGGAGACGGGGAGTGGCTGGCCTCCCGGAGCGGACACAACGCGCTGGACCGTCCGATCGCGATATACGAAGTCCACCTCGGTTCCTGGATGCGGCCCCCCGGCGGAGGATTCAACTCCTACCGCGACACGGCCCACCGCCTCGCCGATCACGTCGAGCAAACCGGCTTCACTCACGTCGAGCTGATGCCGGTTACGGAGCATCCGTTCTTCGGTTCCTGGGGCTATCAGACCACCGGATATTTCGCTCCGACCGCGCGGTACGGATCGCCGGCGGACCTCAAGTACCTCGTGGACTACCTGCACGGCCGGGGAATCGGAGTGATCTTCGACTGGGTTCCGAGCCATTTCCCGGGTGATGACCACGGCCTGGCGATGTTCGACGGCACGCACCTCTACGAGCACGAGGACCCGAGGCTCGGCTTTCACCCCGACTGGAGCAGCTGGATCTTCAACTATGGCCGGCACGAGGTCAGGAGCTTCCTGGTCAGCAGCGGCCTGTTCTGGCTGGAGGAATACCACGCGGACGGCCTGCGCGTGGACGCGGTGGCCTCGATGTTGTACCGGGACTACTCGCGCAAAGAGGGTGAATGGCTCCCGAACGTCTTCGGCGGTCGCGAGAACCTGGAAGCGATCGAGTTCCTCAAGGAGCTGAACCGGGAAGCGTACCGGAGTTACCCCGGCACACAGACCTACGCGGAAGAGTCCACTGCGTGGCCCGGCGTCTCGCACCCGGTGGATGTCGGAGGCCTCGGGTTCGGACTCAAGTGGGACATGGGGTGGATGAACGACACCCTGCGTTACATGGCGCTGGATCCCATTCATCGGCAGTGGCACCATCACCACCTGACCTTCCGCCAGGTGTACGCGTTTTCCGAGAATTTCGTGCTCCCCTTTTCACATGACGAGGTCGTGCATGGAAAAGGGTCCATGTGGGATCGGATGGCAGGGGACGAGTGGCAGAAATTTGCAAATCTCAGGGTCCTCTATGGGTGCATGTACGGACAGCCCGGGAAGAAGCTGATGTTCATGGGGGCGGAGCTGGCGCAACGGGCGGAGTGGGATCACGAATGGGAGCTGGAGTGGGGTCGACTATCCGATCCGATGCACGCGGGAGTCCTTCGCTGGGTGACGGACCTGAACCGGCTGTACCGGGAGGAACCGGCGATGCACGAACTCGACTGTGACAGCGCCGGGTTCGAGTGGGTGGCCCCCGACGATCACCTTCAAAACGTGCTGAGCTTTCTCCGACGTCGGCGAGACGGGTCCGGTCCAATACTGATCGTGTGCAACTTCTCGCCCACGCCCAGGCCTGGATACCGGGTCGGTGTCCCGGTCGGAGGGCGATGGCGCGAGCGCCTGAACAGTGACGCGGTCACGTACGGTGGGTCAGGGGTGGGTAACCTTGGCGAAGTCGTGGCCGACGATCGTCCGTTCCACGGCCGGAATTGGTCCCTGGACCTCACGCTTCCGCCCCTTTCCGTCGTCTTCTTCCAGGCGGAGGAGACGAGTCCTTGAGTGAAGTCCACGTCTGCATCCACGCCCATTTCTATCAGCCGCCGAGGGAGAATCCGTGGCTCGAGGAAGTGGAGCCCGAGCCGTCCGCCAGTCCGGATCACGATTGGAACGAGCGAATCACGGCCGAGTGCTATGCGCCGAACGGCGTGGCCCGCGTAGCAGACTCGGAAGGTGGAATCGAATCGATCCGCAACAACTACGCGTCCATCAGCTTCAACTTCGGGCCCACCCTTCTCGGGTGGATGGAATCGAAGGCGCCGGTGACCTATGCCGCGATTCTCGAAGCGGACTCCGAGAGCGTGGAACGGTTCGACGGGCATGGTTCGGCCCTTGCCCAGCCCTACAACCACATGATCATGCCCCTTGCCACCGCCCGCGATCGGCGTACCCAGGTGGCCTGGGGGCTGGCCGATTTTCAGCGGAGGTTCGGGCGCGACCCGGAGGGGATGTGGCTCCCCGAAACGGCCGTCGACCTGGACACTCTGGAGGCTCTCGCCGAGAACGACATCCGGTTTACGGTTCTTGCTCCTCACCAGGCTGCACGCGTCAGGCTACCCGCGGGGAATTGGCAGGACGTCGGATCTGAAGGGCCGGATACGACGGTCTCCTATCGTCAGATCCTACCCTCCGGGAGAGAAATGGCGCTGTTCTTCTACGATGGCCCGACCTCACGGGCCGTCGCGTTCGAGAAGCTCCTTGACGACGGGGAAACGCTGGCTTCACGCCTGGTGGATATCGTGCGATCCAGGGGGGAAGCCGGTGCCGGCCTCGTTCACATCGCCACGGACGGAGAGACCTACGGGCACCACCACGCGCACGGGGACATGGCCCTGGCGGTGGCCCTGGGCCGAATCGAGCAGGAGCCAGGGGTCCGCCTGAGCAACTACGCCCTCTACCTGGCCGAGCACCCTCCCGAGCACGAAGTCCAGATCCGGGAGGACACGGCCTGGAGTTGTGCGCACGGAGTGGAACGGTGGCGCTCGGACTGTGGTTGTTCCACGGGCGGAGAGGCCGACTGGAACCAGGTATGGCGAGGCCCCCTGCGGGATTCTCTTGATGCCCTGTCGGGAGACCTGGCCCGGGTATTCGTACAGAAGGCCACCGGCGTCATCAAGGACCCGTGGAAGGCTCGCGACGCCTATATCGAGGCTGTCCTCGGGTCGGACGCCGAGAGGATGGGTTACCTCGACACGTGGTGCATCGGCGAGGACCGTGAAGATCGGGTGCTGGCGCTCCGCCTGCTCGAAATGCAGCGCTGCGCGATGCTCATGTTCACGAGTTGCGGTTGGTTCTTCAACGACCTCGCCGGAATCGAGACGAGGCAGATCCTCCTTTATGCGGCGCGGGCCCTCGACCTGGCGGAATCAGTCGGGGCCAGCGGAATCCGTGAGCCGTTCATGGAAGCGCTCTCAGAGGCCAGGGGGAACGGGCTGCAATCAAGGGATGGAAGAGAAGTGCTCGTCGACGCGACCGACGTAGCGCGGGTTTCCGCGCCGGATATAGCCGCCGATTGGGTCGCCCGGCGGGTGACTGTTGCCCCGGAGTTGGATTACGCGGTCTGGCGGCCGGTGGGGCGGTGGGCGAGTGCAGCGGCCCCGGAGGCCAGGGCGGTGGCGGGCAAGGTCCGGGTCACGGACGCGAGGACCGCTTCTCACGGCGAATTCCGGTGCAGGGGACTGGCCTGGAGCACAGGCGGGGTCCGGGTTCGCATTCAGCCGGAGCCCGAAGAGCCGGGCGAGGCGGATCGAGCTGCGGACCTCGATCTGGCCGATCTTCGTCCGGACACACGAGCCGCGATCGAGGGCCTGGACGACACAGCCGGCGAGCAGGGCCCGGCGCACGAAGCGGCGGTCCGGGAAATCAGGGCTGCGATCGTGGCTCTCGACGGAGTGAGCGAGGAGGCGGAGCGTGAGAGCAATCTCTCCAGGCTGGAGGGTCTCCTGGCCGGGGCGGAGGCGAATGCGATTGAACTTCCGCTGTGGGAACTGCAGAACGAGTGGTGGCGGGCAACGCGGAACAGGGTTGGGCTACCGGGCGACGCAGAGGAAAGAGTGGCTCGATGTCTGGGTTTCGTCGGCTGAACGCGGCGCCAGTCAGGCCGGCTGCTCTCCCCTGCGGAACAGGATACGATTCGTGGCGTCCATGACGGCCGCGGCAGCGGCAACCACGTGCGTGGTCCGGACGGGAACCGCGCCGATGTAGCGCGCACCTTCTCCATCCTCGTCACGGAGTGCGACGAGGATGACGTCGGCGTCGAACGCGTGCATCAGCTTCACTCCCACTAATCGAAAAGCCGGGGTGTCCGTGACTTCACGGATCGCTTCGAGGGTCGCGAGTGCAGCCAGCCGGATCTCGATGGTCTCCGTACCGATCCCCTCGGTCTCCGCCACGTGAGAACGGTCCTCGAAGTTCAGTTCCACGCTGACTCGCACGCGCGAGCCCGGCTGCCGCTCGGCCTCCGCCGCGACAAACCTGACCCTCCTCTCCGGGGCCGATGACTCGTGCTTCTGGCCCGGCGCCCTCTGTGCGCTCAACGATACTCCTTGCCGTGCTTGTAAAACGGTGCGCGTCCGAGCCTCTCAGCCTGGAGACAGACCACCGGCGGACCATACCGCGGAATGTCGCGCTGCGCCATACACACCGCCGATGTCCGCGCCAGGACGGTTTTCACCCGGGCTGGCGACGGCCTCGGCGTGGGATCACATTGCATGCATGACGCATGCCGAAACACCGTCACGACGGCCGACACTCTTCGCTCCTGACGTCTCGGGTCGGGGAGTCGGAGAGGTCTTGTCCCTGACTGAGGATGAGTCGCGCCACGTCCGCGCCCTCCGATTGGCTCCGGGTGCGCCCGTCCGGCTGACCGACGGCTGCGGAACCCTGTGGGACGCCCGGCTGATGTCGGGGAGCGGACGGTCGGCGGACTGCGTTCTGGATGCCCCGTCGATCCCTGCGGCGGCTCTTCCGGTCGAACTGGCGTTCGGTGTCGGCGACAAGGCCCACGTCATGTGGTTGGTGGAGAAGGCCACCGAGATGGGTGTCAGCCGCCTGTTGCCGCTCGAGTCGGAGCGGACTCGTTCGGTGGCGGACGCCGGCCGGTCGCCGGCTTTCTGGAACAAGGCGGGGCGGCGAGCCATTTCGGCCATGAAGCAAAGCGGCGGAGCATGGCTTCCGGCGATCGAGCCGCCTTGCCCCCTGGACGATTACGTGGCGCGGAGTGCTGAAGCTGCGGGTCGCGACGCAAGCGGCACGAAGCTGCTCGTGCGCCTCGACGGTTCGGGCGAGGGACTCTGGGGGGTCATCCAGCCATGGGACGGCACCGGTCGAGTCGGAATGCTTGTCGGGCCCGAGGGCGGTTGGAGCACGGGTGAGGTTGCGCGGCTTGATGAAGCCGGGTTTCGACCGGCCAGTCTCGGCCCCCTGGTGCTCCGATTCGAGACTGCGGCGATCGCCGGACTGGCAGTTGTAGCTCAGCGGATCCTGGCACGTGACGGAGCCGGAGACAGGCAACCTTCGAAAGAAGCAGGAGGATAGCCCATGGTCAGCGATGATTGTCTTTTTTGCCGGATCGTCCGGGGTGACATTCCGGCCGACCTGGTCGCCGAAGGCGAGTCGTGGATGGCGTTCCGGGACATCCAGCCACAGGCCCCGGTTCACGTGCTCGTCATACCGCGTCAGCACGTGGAGAGCGCGGACTCTCTTGGTACGGAAGACGCCGAGCTGGCGGGGGAGCTGCTGTTGGCCGCCGCCGAAGTAGCTCGGATCGAGGGAATCGCGGACTCCGGCTACCGTGCCGTGACCAACGTGGGGGAGCGGGCCGGACAGAGCGTGTTCCACCTCCACGTGCACGTCCTCGGTGGGAGGCGGATGCGGTGGCCTCCCGGCTGATCCGGAGCGTTCGTTGAGCCGGTTGCAGGTGGATGACCGGGCCGAGCAGCATGCACTGGCGGTCCTGGAGTTTCCGCGCGTTCTCGAGCGAATCGCGAGGCACGCAACGTCGGAGCCCGGCCGAGCGGATGTCCTTGCCCTTCGCCCGTGGTGCGAGCCAGAGGATGTAAACGAAGCGCTCGCCGTGGCGGACGAAATGATCGGCCTGCTACTCCGGCTCGAGCAGTGGTCCCCACCCCCGATCCCGGATGCCGGGCACCTGGTGCGAAAAGCGGGTGTGGAGGGGGCTGCCCTGGACGCCGAGCAACTGGGGAGCATCCTCCTGCTTCTCTGCGCCTCGCGAATCGTCCGGGCGGACCTGCGGAAGTTCGGCGACGACCTTCCACGGCTGGTGGTCCTGGCGGACCGGATGGTTCGTCTTCCCGACATCGAGTCGCGGCTCGACCGGTCCCTCGATCCGAATGGCGGATTGTCGGACACGGCTTCGCCGGACCTCGGCCGGATTCGGAAATCGCTGCGCGGCAGCCGGTCCGCCCTGGTGCGTCGTCTTGACCGGTATGTGAGGCAGCTTCCGGAGCGCCTCCAGGTGACGGACGGATCCGT
>JAUVPT010000148.1 GCA_030598525.1 Gemmatimonadota bacterium | reverse complement strand
TGGGTTGACGTCGGGACGGAGGAGGGAGGCGAGCCTCGCGCAACCGCGCGCTCCAATGCCGAAGGACGCTTCACCATGGTGTTTACGGAAGCTGACTGCTCACTGGCCACGGAAATGGCATACCGGGTGTTCGCCCGCAAGAAAGGCTTCCGCGACGGGGAGCTGACGCGGGACGGCAACGGCGGTCTACCCGTCCTGAAATGCGTGACCCGGGAGCAGGTCATCGGTTTCCAGCTCAGCACGCAGTAGTGAGAGGACCTCCGGGGAGCCGGAATGCCGCTTCGGGGCGAGAGCCCAGTCGCCTGGCGCGCCTCAGGCGTGGCCGATCTTCGTGGTTCCGCCGCCGCCCACTCAAAGCGGAGTCGGGCGGTCCGCCTCGGAGGGTGTGGAGCCGGTTGTCGGCTCCGACCAGACGCCATGACCGGAAAGGCGAACCTCGATCTGACCGCAAGCGGAAGTCAGCCGAGGCTGACCGGACAGAGGGGCATCGGCGTCACCGAGGGAGGCGCCGCCCGATCAGGCCTGACTGACGGGGCTTTCCAGAGAGTACCGCGCGGCCGGCTTACGTGTCAGCGCTGCGGCGCTTCGAGATCCAGGGGATAGCCGTCACGGATCATCTCCTCGGCTTTGGCTGCGCCAACGGGACCTGAAAAGTGGTATCCCTGCGCCTGGGTGCAGCCAGCCTGTCGAAGGGCCAGGAATTGCTCGCGGGTCTCGATCCCTTCTGCGATGACCTCGACGTCCAGGATCTTCGCCAGCTCGACGATCGTACGAGCCACCCCCCATTCGCGGAGCTTCTCGCGTCGATGACTGATGAACGAGCGGTCGATCTTCAATGCCCCGACCGGAAGGTCATGCAGGAGGCTGAGCGAAGAGTATCCGGTGCCGAAGTCGTCGATGGCCACGTCAATGCCCATGCCCTGCAGCCGATCCAGCACGGTGGCTGCCTTATCCGCATCACGCATTAACTCGGCTTCGCCGATGTCCAGCCGCAACTGGCGACCTTGGATTCCCTGCCGTTCGAGTATTTCCCGGACCCGTTCGAGGAATCCGTCGTGGAAGATCTGGCGTCCCAGCACGTTTACGCCGACGGGAGGCAACTCAACCTGGGACAGGTGACTGCGCCACCGGTTGATCTGGTCACATGCCTGCTCGAGCACCCAGAAACCGATGTCGTGAATCAGCGGAGACTCGGCCGCGACCGGAATGAACTGATCCGGCGGCACCAGTCCGAGTTCCGGGTGACGCCACCGGAGGAACGTCTCCAGTCCGGTGATCCGGCCATCCTGCAAGGAGACGATGGGTTGGTATTCGAGGTGGAACTCGCGCTTCTCGAGCGCCGCCGCGAGGTCGCTTCTCATCCGCTCACGCTGCCGGTGATTGTCCTCCACGGCACGGTCGAATACCTGAATACGTTCACGCGAGTTCGCAGCGCGGACGGCGGCTGCGGCTGCGTCCGCCAGCAGGGCCTCCGGCTCGTCGTAGGCCGGCCCACCCAGCGCGAGTCCTATTCTGACATCCAGCCGAATATCGCTGCGTGCCGTGGGGAAGGGCCGGCGTAGTTCCTTCTGGACGCGGTCGGCGACCCCGAGAGCCTCTTCAATCGTCCTTATTCCTTCTGTGATGATCACGAATCGGCTGGGACCATCCGTCGCGGTGGTGTCCGCAGGTCGTGTATGGCCTGCCAGCCTTCGTGCTGCCGCTACCATCACTTCCTCGACGGCCTGGTCTCCGCCCCGGCCTTCTACCCGGTCGAGACCCTCCACCTCTGCCACCAGTACGGCGAACTGATCACGCGGCGAACGCTGGCGCCTGCGGATCGCCTGCCGGATCCGGTCAAACAGGATCTGGCGGGCCGGAAGGCCCGTCCGTTCGTCGTAAAGGGCCGACCCTCCGCTCTGCTCCAACTCCGCTCGGACTTCGGCCAGCTCCGCCATGTTGAGCCGGGCATGGGCGGCGGCCTTGCCGACGGCGTTCTGCATTCGTTCCCTCGTTGCCACGAGACCCAACATGCCCGCCAGGACTTCGAGCCCATCCCGGACTCCCGTCGGACGCGTAAGTCCCCCCGTTCTCGGCGGTGCGGTGGTCGCAAGAAGCTCGAGCATGGCGATGGGCTTTCCCGCCGCCAGTATGGGCAGAAGGGCGTAGCCGGCCAGGCCCGCGTCACGCGCCGCTTCGCGTGCCCGGGTCTCGGGCAGCGCGATCAAGGGCTCGAGTCTGACGGAGGGCTCCTTGCCATCGTCACTCCAGCCGGCCACCGGTCCCCGCTCGAGAGCGGACTGGAGTGCCTGGGTGTCCTCCAGGCCAGGATCACCGGAATGCCACTCCGACCCGGATTCCGCACCGGTGTCCCAGCGGGCAAACGCCGCGCTCCAGCCCATGGCTTCGCAGATCCCGTGCGTAATGAGCCTGAGAGCTTCGGGCAGGGCCTTCCTGGAAGAAAGATCGATCAAGAGCTGGTTGAATTCTCTCAGCTGCCAGGCTGAGAGCTCCGGGTTGAGCCCAACCGGCATGAGTCGCGAGGAGTCACCCTCCGCGGCACGATCCGAATTCGTTTTCGCCCGCTCTTCGATGTCCCGCATCGGCCGTCCCGATTCTCTCTGGCGGAGCGTTTTGCCATACGCTGCCGCGGTGTACGCAACGCCTCGACCCTGCCATTTCCTGGCCGCTCAGCGGCTCGAGACACCTAAAGTAAGCAATCGCAAGTCGTTGCAGTTGTGCGTGCGCCCGGGGCCGATTGACGCGCCAACTCGACGTTACCTCGGGGAGTGCAAGAGCGGAGCCAGTGCATTTCGATACGAAGTGATCGATCCTGCAACGGATGCGTGCCCGGTCGCGGACGGAACCGCCTTCGCGACAGGCGATCCGCCGTGGCACGCATCTGGAACATCCACGTTCATCGATTCACATTCCCGGCGACCATCGCATGGACCGCCAGACGAGCGACGGAGGAAACGATGCGACGACTGTGGTTGGTGACACTCCTGGTCGGCGGCCTTGCCGCCTGCTCCAGTTCAAATTCCGAGGTCGAGACCGGTCCGGACCCCCAGGCGCAGAGCATTCCGGGCACCGGCTCTGACGAAGGCACCGAGCCCGAGCGCAAGAACGAGAATGTGTCCGAGAACGCCAGCACGGCAGCGAAGTTCGGGATTCCGCCCGGCCACCTTCCTCCCGCCGGCCAGTGCCGCGTGTGGATGCCGGGCGAGCCGCCAGGGAAACAGAAGAAGAAGTATCCGTCGGGCCCCTGTGACTCAGTCTCCCGCGACGTGCCGGCTGGCGGGTGGCTCGTGTACCGCCCCGGCGAGGACAAGAAGGAAGTCGTCGTGCGAGAGTATGGAAGCGAACGACAGATCACGTCCGTCAAGGTCTTCGACATCGTGACCGGAGCGTTCCTGCGCGAGCTCGATCCGGGCGATGACGGCTAGAACGGCCTTCCGGTGCGGGCCTGGCTTCTGGCAATCTCCGTCTGAATCGCCGTGAGACGGGTCCGCACACCCTGAAAGCAGCCCGGCGCCATCAGATTGCCGGCCGCAACGCAGTCCACGTGGCCCAGCCCGATGGAGTGCCCCAGCTCGTGCGCCACGATGCGGGGCATGCTGCCAGCCAGATCGCGGGCCCCCAGCGGGTCGAGCTCCGCACCTATCACGGCGGGAATGCCTCCGATGTAGAAGCCCGCGATCGAGCCTCCCAGGTCGCGGATCATGAACACGTCCCATTTGCCCGAGAGCAACTGCTGGCGCGGTAGGAGTGAGGCAAGAACGCTACCGGTGAAGGGAATCTCTCCGCGGATGACCTGGCCGAACAGGTCTTGATTGGCAGCCGGCTCGTGTACGATCGACTCGATAACCCATCGCACCCCTGCCTCAGCCCAGATTTCGTTCACGCCCTCGAACAGCGTGCCGACCTCGGGGCCGGTCAGAGTCGTGGAGAGCTGTGTAAATTCGTCCGACTCGAGGAGGTGAACGCGCACATCGAGCGCGATCACGGAGACCGGGTCGGAATCCACTGGCGCCGAGAGCCCACCTCCGCCGTTGGAGTCCGAACACGCCCCAGCCCCGGACAGGACCGCCACTGCCACCAGGATGACCGACAACTCGGCCTGTCCTTTGACCCCTCTCTTCTTTCCCATGGCGCTCGTTCTCACATGAGTCTCGCCGCCGCCAGCGGCAGCCTGTCGTCAGGGAGAACGCGGGAGACGCGAACTCGGTTTCCCGAACGCCTGGCCCGGATGCAAGAACGGGCCGGCCCATACCCTGGACCGACCCGTTCAATCAGCGCGGATGGGCGGGGTTAGCCTTCCAACGCTGACCTCAACACTTCCAGGTGAATGTCGATCCGGGCCTCCAGGTCCTCGGGGATCGGCATTCCTCTTTCCTGGCAACGCTCTGCCACCATCGAATCCACGTCCAGGATCCACATCCCGAGTTCCGGTGCGGCGTGCCTCCGAAGCTCGCCAGCCGAGAGGGCCGAGTTCGGATCGGCCATAGTTTCTGCTTCTCGTGTAGCTCGCCAGGCGCGAAGAATAGCACGGTATTGCCGCGCCCGCTCGACGAACCGACCTGCCCCGTCCAGCGGGTCGGCGAAATTGCGGCACGACATGGGGCGCTCCGCGTCAAGTTCACACCCCTCGGTGCGGTGGAACACGCAGTTTCCGTCATCTCCGACTTCGAGCACTCCCGAGCCCTCCTGCACATAGCGGCGGATCACTTCGCCCGTCGGAACCCTGAGGCCCCGCGCGATTCGCGCCACCTCGTAAGGCGTGAGAGGGATCCGGTTGCCGGGGCAGTGGGGTCCGCAGGTGACCCCGGCCTCGGAGGCCCGGCGCTGCAGGTCGTCGAGGAAGTCGTCCCTCATGCTCGGATTCTCCTAGTCCGTAGTCGGCGCTTCAGCGGGCCGGTTCTTCACGTACCGGTCCATCCACTCCTGCATCTCCCACAGCATGTGCAAGAGAGATTCGCGCGATCGGTAGCCGTGGGCCTCGTACGGCAGCACGACCAGGCGCACCGTGGCACCAAGGCCCTGAAGCGCTCCGTAGTAGCGCTGGCTCTGCAGCGGGAAGGTGCCGGAGTTGTTGTCCATTTCTCCATGAATCAGGAGAATGGGCTCGTCCACCTTGTCGGCGTG
>JAUVPT010000301.1 GCA_030598525.1 Gemmatimonadota bacterium | reverse complement strand
TGTCGTGCAGCAGCCCTCCGAGCTCCATGATCTCCTTCCTGCCGGCCAGCGCCGATACGCTGAAGCCATTCGCCAGGGCCTTGCCCCAGGCGCTGAGGTCGGGCACGACGTCGTGGAACGCCTGGGCACCGCCCAGGTGCCACCGGAACCCCGTGATCATCTCGTCGAAGATGAGCACGGTCCCGTGTTGATCGCACAGATCACGGAGTTTGTGCAGGAAACCGTCCAAGGGCGGGTCGTACTTCTCGGGCTCCAGGATAAGACAGGCCAGTCGATCGGCATGACGCTCGAACAACTGTTCGACGCTCTCCAGGTCGTTATACCGGAAGGTGACGGTCAACTCGCGCGTGGCCTCCGGAATCCCGGCCGACATCGGAGTGGTCCCGATGAACCAGTCATCCACCGAGAAGAAGGGGTGGTTCGCACAGATCGCGACAAGGTCGCGCCCTGTGTAGGCCCGCGACGCTCTGACGGCACCGGACGTCGCGCTCGAGCCATCCTTAGCGAACTTGACCATCTCAGCTCCCTGGATGATGTCCAGGAAAGCCTCGGCTGCCTCGAGCTCCATCAGACTCGGACGGATGAAGTTCGTGCCGTCGAGCATCGCCTTCCGGGCCGCCTCGACGACGGGCGGGTCCGCGTGGCCCAGAGTCACGGAGCGGAGCCCCATGCCCCATTCGATGAACTCGTTTCCGTCGGCATCCCACATGCGACATCCTTCACCCCGCGCCACGTACGGCAGCATGTGCGCCGGGTACTGATCGTCTCCCTTCGCGTACGTGTGTGATCCCCCGGGGATCCGCGAATGGAAACGCTCGACCAGGGACAGAGATTTCGAAAAATCCATAATGGTGCCTGTGTGTCTGGTTATCTGTATGACTCCATCTCCGGGCGGCCCGCCTCGCCGGTCGCTACTCGAACAGCTCGTCCTGCTTTCGCCGAAGCTGGACTGTGAGCCGATCCTCGTCCAACTCGACGTCTTCGAGCGAGATCGGTCGATCCTGGGGCACCGGGCGCACGACCCGACTTCCCGCCGCCAGACCCATCAGGAGCAGACCCTCGTCCGCGATCGTCGCGGTGTTGTCGATCTCCCCATAGGCCATGAAACCGCCTACTCCATCCAGCACATCTCCGGGTGCCAGGTCCCGCTTCGCCACGGCCAGAACGTCGCACTGCGGACCGCCGCGCGGCGCTATGGATACGTCCTGCAGCAGGATGCCGCGAGCGACCGTGAGAGGAACTTCGAGATGGGCCAGGTGAAATGGTGTGTAGAACACGTACAGCGGCCCGTCACCCATCTTGAAGTAGCGCATGTAGCGCTGCCTGATCGGACTATCGCTGTACCCTATCACGAAGACGCCGGGGCCCGGTTGGGCCCCCAGGAGGTAGTCCACCAGGCCGTGCTCCAGCAGCTCATCGAGCGGAAACGCATCCACCGCTTCCGTCACGTGCGCCCGTTCCGGGCCGTACATGCCCCGCTTCCCGACCCGGAATCCCGTCGCGTTCGCCACCACTGCCTGCTCCATGGCGATCTTGGTACCGTCGGCGAACGAGGTGGCCGCCTGCGGCGAAAGTCCGAACTTGGCCGCGAATTCCTTCTGAGTGTCGGGCGTCCGCCGCACGTCCTGGAAACCCTTCATATTCCCGGCCAGAACCGGCCTGTACCCGATCGTGTCCACGAAGCGCAGGAGATTCATGATCGAACCGGGCTGGTCGCCGTCCGTCCCGGAGTAGGTCAGGCCGGCCGCATCCGCCCGGGTCTTGAGCAGAGGACCCACCGTGGCGTCCATGTCCGCGTTCATCGTGACGAGGGGCTTTCCGCCGTCGATCGCGGCCAGCGCCACCCGGGCACTGTGCTCGATGTCGATCGTGGCGTCTATGATCCCCTCGAGGGATCGGGACTGCGTGAGCACGGCCGGGTCGTCGGTCACGACGTGCCGCCCCGCGCGGACGTGCTCATCGAGCTCGTCGGGCGTATGGACCTCGACCGGGTCGTCGACACCGGCTTCCCGAAATGCCTCGACGGCGTGAGCGATCGTGCGATTCGCGATCGCCAGTATCGTCATTCCCTTCATGTGGCGCTCGACCTGGAACGTGATGCCACGTGCCATGAAACCACCGCCAACGAGCCCTACCCGGATTGGATCGCCCGACGCGTGTCGTTCCGCCAGTGCGTTGTCAACTATGATCATTGCGTTTCCTTGCTCGATTTGGACGGTCCCGTGGGGCTGAAGTCCGGCCAGGATCGGTCCTTGGGTGAGAGGATGAAGGGCCCTTCCAGGGGCCATTCGATTCCGAAGGCCGGATCGTCCCAGCGAACGCCGCCTTCAAGATCCCTGTGGTAGATCTCCGTCACCTGATAGAAGACCTCGGACCCGTCCGCCAGCGTCAAGTATCCGTGGGCGAATCCGGCGGGCACGTACAGCATGGCCCGGCTGTGTTCGGTGAGCTCTACGGCGTGCCAGCGGCAGTAGGTCGGCGAGTCCGGACGCAAGTCCACGATCGCGTCCCACACGGCTCCCCGAGTACAGCGGACCAGCTTGACCTCAGTGTGAGGCTCGTGCTGAAAATGCATCCCCCGCAATGTGCCGGCCTGCTCGTTGAACGACAGGTTGCACTGTGCGAGGTTCGTGTCGAGTCCGTGCTCGGCGAATTCGCGGCGACACCACATACGGGCGAAGAAGCCCCGGTCGTCGCCCAGTCGCTCGGGCTCTATCAGGTAGGCCCCCGGTAGAGGGGTCTCCTCAAAACGCATCAACCACTCTCCTGTCGGGCCAGTTCGGCTGGAGCCCGCCGCTAAGATAGACAGGGCCACCGGGGGCGCAAGCAACGCTCGGGCGGCGAACATCCGATGATGCCGCAGCGCACGAATCGGGCCGCGGGGAATGGACTTTGCACCGGATCCGGCCGGGACGTTCAGGGTTGATCCAAATGGAGATGACGGCCAGGTGAGCGAAACGGAATCAGACTTCCAGCCCGATTTCATGCGTGAGAACACGGGCGACGCCTCTTCTTCGGGTGTGCCGTGGGCCCCGACTCGTGGCGTGCTGCGCCTGTCCCGTTTCGAGGCGGGAGGGTCCGCTGCAAGCCCTGTGGTCCATCGCTCCACCTATGTGAATGGCCCGGATTACTGCGGAATGACGGACAACGACGTCCG
>JAUVPT010000280.1 GCA_030598525.1 Gemmatimonadota bacterium | reverse complement strand
GCGAGAACATGCACGACCTGGTGCACCATACGAGTCCGAACGGCGATGCGTATCCCGAAAAGGAAAGCCGTATCTACCGGGCGCTCGGGCAGAACGAAGGCACCCACGTGCTTGACGAACTGCTGTTCCGCCCCGACGGGACAGGGTTCCCCGTGGAGTACTGGTCATTCCCGATGTTCCGGGACGAGGAGCGGGTCGGCTGCGTGGTCACGTTCGTGGACATCACAGAGCGATTGAGGGTCGAGGAGGAACTGCGACAGACCGAGAAGATGGCGGCGCTCGGAAAGCTGTCCGCCGGCCTGGCGCACGAGTTGAACAACCCGGCCGCCGCGGCCGCCCGAGCTGCGGATCAGTTGAAAGACGCCATCGAGAAGCTCCACTCTTCGCCCCTCTCCCTGATCCGGTCGGATGTTGGAGCGACGGAGTGGGAAACACTCGGCGCCTGCTACCGGGATCTCGGGCAGAGAGGCGAATCCTCCATGCTGTCGCCTCTCGCGGCGAGCGACCGTGAGGAAGAGACGATCGCCTGGCTCGAATCCCACGGTATCGAGGACGGCTGGGATCCGGCTGCGGTGCTGGTCGCGGCCGGCGCTCGAACGGAGGACCTGGACGGGCTCGCCGACCAGTTGCCTGAAAGGGCGCTGGCGCCCGCGATCGACTGGCTGTGCAGCGCTCTTACGGTCGAGGAATTGATAGGCACGGTTGGCAGCAGCTCGAGCAGCATATCGGAGCTCGTCGGCGTGGTGAAATCGTATTCCCACATGGACAGGGCGCCCGTCCAGGATGTCGACGTTCACCAGGGCATCGAGGACGCGGTCACGCTGCTCGGCCACAAGCTGCGGCACGGCATCAGCGTCGTGCGGGACTACGATCGGGATCTGCCGCGGATCGGGACCCGGGGGAGCGAGCTGAACCAGGTGTGGACGAACCTGATCGACAACGCGATCGGGGCCCTGGGCACATCGGGGACGATCACGATCCGGACCTTCGCGGACGGCGAATACCTCGCCGTCGAGATCGAGGACGACGGGCCCGGAATTCCGGCGGAGGTCCGCTCGCGGATCTTCGAACCATTCTTCACTACCAAACAGGTTGGCGACGGCACGGGCCTCGGGCTGGACGTGGTGCGCCGCATCGTCACGGGACGGTGCGGCGGACAGGTCGAAGTCCGCTCCGAGCCCGGCCAGACCGTGTTCCGCGTCAGTGTGCCAGTCGAGTTGGCCACGGACTGCGCACCCGACGCCGAGACAGGAAGAGGATCCTAATGAGCAAGCCCTTCATACTCACACTCGACGACGACACGAACGTGTTGCGCGCGGTGGAGCGAGACCTCAGGCAACAGTATGGCTCGGAGTATCGGATTGTACGGGCGGACTCGGGGTCCTCCGCGCTGGAGTTGCTGAACCAGCTCAAGCAGCGCGACGAGCCCTCGGCGTTGTTCCTGGTCGATCAACGCATGCCGGGAATGTCGGGGGTGGAATTTCTGGACACGGCCGTGGACATCTATCCGGAAGCCAGGCGTGTCCTTCTCACGGCCTATGCAGACACGGATGCCGCGATTCGGGCGATCAACGACGTGCACATCGACTACTACCTGCTCAAGCCGTGGGATCCACCGGAGGAGAAGCTCTATCCGGTGCTCACGGATCTACTCGACGAGTGGCGCGCCAGTTTTCGTCCCCGGTTCGAGGGTGTCCGCGTGGTCGGTAACCGCTGGGCGCCGGCCAGCCACCAGGTGAAGGAGTTCCTGGCCCGCAACAACATTCCGTACCTGTGGCTGGACGTGGAGCAGAATCCGGAAGCCGAACGGCTGCTCGAAGCGGCGGACATCTCGAGGAATGACCTGCCGGCCCTGTTCTTCCCCGACGGCGAGACACTGACGAAACCGGACAACCGCGAGCTCGCCGATCGGGTGGGCCTGCAGACCACCGCCGACAACCCGTTCTACGACCTGGTGGTGGTCGGAGGGGGGCCCGCGGGGCTGGCGGCGTCCGTGTACGGCGCCTCCGAAGGGCTGAAGACCCTGGTCATCGAGGAGCACGCGCCGGGGGGGCAGGCCGGTATGAGCTCCCGGATCGAGAATTATCTCGGGTTTCCGAAGGGCCTGTCGGGCAGCGACCTTGCGAGGAGAGCAGTAAGCCAGGCCCGGCGCTTCGGGGTGGAGATCCTCAATGCGCGGAGGGTCGTAGGCCTGACCGCGAATGGACCCGCGCGGACCGTGAAGCTCGAAGACGGGAGCGAAGTCGGTTGTCGCGCCCTGCTGATCGCCACCGGAGTGTCGTACAGGAGGCTGGAGGCGCCTGGAGTCCAGGATCTCACGGGGGCCGGCGTGTACTACGGCGCCGCGATGACCGAGGGTGAATCGGTCCGCGGCGAGGACGTCTATATCGTGGGAGGCGCCAACTCCGCCGGGCAGGCGGCGATGTACTTTTCCCGGTATGCCGGCACGGTGACGATGCTGGTCAGGGGCGAGTCGCTGTCGGCGAGCATGTCCCAGTATCTGATCGACCAGATCGATGAAACGGACAATATCCGGGTCTGGCCGCACTCAGAGGTGAACGCGGCCGTCGGCGACGAGAGACTGGAGGAGCTGGTCCTGTCTCGCGACGGAGGCGATCGCACCGAGACCGTCCCGGCCGTCGGCCTGTTTATCTTCATCGGCGCCGTGCCGCGCACCTCCTGGCTGGGCGAGGCGGTCGCGAGGGACGATCACGGCTTCATCATGTCCGGGGAAGACGCGTTTCGTAACGGGGCCGCCGCGGAGTATGACGTTCTCGGCCGGACGCCGTACACGCTCGAGACGAGCCTGCCGGGGGTGTTCGTGGCCGGGGACGTACGCCACGGCTCCGTCAAGCGAGTCGCATCAGCGGTCGGGGAGGGGTCGATGGCGGTGATGTACGTCCACCGTCACTTGAACTCGGTGTAGGCGCGACCGCGGTGGTTCGCCCGCTCAGTGTGCTCTGAGGTCTCGGCGCCGTCGGATAGCTGTTGATCATCGCCGCATCTATATTGGGCCGCATGAAAAACCCCATGTCGGAGCTCCTCACCCGACGCGTTCCCCAGTACCTGGGTCTTTACCTTGCCGGTTCGTGGGCGTTCGTCGAGTTCCTGGACTGGGCCGTCGAGCAATTCGTACTCTCGCCGCACATCACGAGTTTCGTCTTTCTGCTGATCCTCCTGCTTCTGCCGACAGTCGTCATTCTGACCTGGCGGCACGGCGCTCCGGGCCCGGATCGCTGGGGACGAATGGAGGCGATCGGAATCCCACTCAATCTACTCGTGGCGGCGACAGTTCTGTACTCGGGTTTCTCCGGGAAGGACCTCGGTGCTGCGACCACGACAGTCACGGTCGAGGATGAGGCGGGGAACGAGATCCAGCGTCAGGTGCCCAAGCAGGC
>JAUVPT010000269.1 GCA_030598525.1 Gemmatimonadota bacterium | reverse complement strand
GGATGGAATGGAGGTGGACGGGTCGGAGCTGGCGCTCGTCGACGCGGCGATCAGCGTCGCGTTCCTGCGGTTTCTGTCCGACCTGCACATCGGTCGCGTCAATCCGGAGAACCTGAGCTTCGGATTCAACGTCGAGGACAGGAAGCTCGACCCTGCGGCCGTCGTCCAGGCTGCCATCCAACACGACCAGATCCTGGAGACTGTGGCCAGGGTCGAGCCGAAGTTTCCGCAGTACGACCGCATGCAGGAGGTGCTGGCCGAGTACCGCGAGCTCGCGACCCGTGAGCTGCCGCGCCTGCCCGACGGGGCGACGGTGCACCCCGGGGATGAGTACGCCGCCGCGGGCGACCTGCGGACGCTGCTGATCGCGCTCGGGGACCTCGCCGCCGACGCCCCGCCCACCGGGGCCGCCTACGAGGGCGAGCTCGTACGGGCGGTGGAGCGATTCCAGGCGAGGCACGGCCTCGGTACGGACGGCGTCATCGGGAAGGCCACCTTCGCCGAGCTCAACACGCCGATCACAGACCGGGTCCACCAGATCGAGCTCGGGCTCGAGCGGCTCCGCTGGCTGCCCGACGTCGTGGACGAGCCGCTCGCCGTGGTGAACGTCCCGGCGTTCGAGCTGTGGGTGCTGGATCCCACACACCCGGACGATCGGATAGCGCTCAACATGCGCGTCGTCGTGGGGAAGGCGGTGAGCAAGCAAACGCCCGCGTTTCGGGGCGACATGCGCTACGTAGAGATGAGTCCGTACTGGAACGTGCCCTACCGCATCGCGGTGAACGAACTCCTGCCTGCGCTCAAGAAGGACCCCGCGTACTTGGAATCGCACAGCATGGAAATCGTGCGCGACTTCTCCTGGGAAGCGACGCCGCTGCCGGCGACCCCAGACAACGTCGCGGCGATCCGGGCCGGGAGGCTCAACATCCGGCAGCGACCGGGAGGACGGAACTCGCTCGGGCCCGCCAAGTTCATCTTCCCGAACGCGGAGGCCATCTACTTCCATGGCACTCCGGCGACCCAGCTCTTCGCGCGCACGCGGCGCGACTTCAGCCACGGGTGCATCCGGCTGCAGGACCCGCAGGCCATGGCGGAATGGGTGCTGCGCGATCAGCCGGAGTGGACGAGCGAGCGAATCGGGAACGCGATGAACTCCGACCGGCCGACGCGTGTCAACCTGACCTTGCCCCTGCCGGTCATCATCTTCTACACGACCGTGCTGGTGGACGAGGCGCAGCCCCGCTTCTACGACGACATCTACGGGCATGACAGGGCGCTGGAGGCGGCGCTTCAGATGGGCTACCCGTATCCGCAGTGATCGATGCTCAGGCGCGCGCCCACTGCCGGACGCGGCCCGTGTCGAGGTGGACGAAGTCTGACGTGCGGTAGTAGCCCACGCCTCCGCCCGCGACTGCGAGTCCGGCGTCCCTGAGGTGCGCCGTGCCAACGTCGTCCAGCCGGACGTCGATCGCCCGCCCCTGCATGTGCAGGCTCTTTCTTGACACCCCTGGCCCTCGCTGTCGCAGCATCTCGTTCGTGGCCGGAGATCGATACCCCGAGACCACCTGGAACGGGCTCCGGGTGCCTGTCTCGAGCGCCACCGCGTGCAGGATGTCCAGGAGATCCCGGTCGATGGGGTGCACCGAGCTGTCGTAGTGATCGCGCAGCACGTGGTCGATGCGCGCCAGCGCTTCCGGCACGTACAGCCCGTCCTCGACGTACGGGATCGCGAGTGACTCGCCCGTGTGAAGGTGCTGGAACGACAGGGCGCGGAAGCCGCGAGTCGCTGCCAGTAGGTCGGAGGTGCACAGCGGCGCGAAAGCCGCCGCAGCGATGCCAGCTCCCACGTGCCGGCAGAAGCGCCGCCGCGACAGGTGCGCGCGGCGCTCCGATCTATGCTCTATCAACTGAATCCTACCGGGTCTTCTGGTCCGAATTCCGCACGCCCGGCGACCGTGCGGCACCGGGTGGGCGAGTTACCTCAGCGCTGGAGTACCTGCGTGCGGCGCGCAGGTTCCGCTGGACGCGTCAGCCCCGTCGAGTCCCCGGTCACGCCGTCCGGAGCGGTCAACTAACATCCCCGGCGGACGACTCGCGTCGTCGCGTGCGCAGGAAGTCCCCGTACTGCAGGGGCTCCTCCAGCCGGCAGGACCACACGAGTCGATCGTGACATACGGTCTGGTCGGGACATGAGTCACACATGTCCTGCCGTCCATCGGGCAGGACGTCCACGGGTTGTATCATCATGATGGACTGGAGGTGCGCTCTCCCGAGCGCGGTTCTAGGCCTGGTGAGCAGGGTTCGGAGCCACGCCCCGGCCGCGCCGGCCAGGCCCCGGTCGAGCGGTGACAGAAGCATCATCGAGCGACCGCGCCTGAGGTACCTCGGATTCCCGTAGGCCGGGTACCGGCCGTGCCGGAAGTGATACGTCGTCTGCGCCAGCTCCATGAATTTCGGTCCAACGTAACCGTATATTTTGTGCTTGCTGCCGATGCGTCCTGTGAGAAGCCACTTGAAGGAATCCGGGCGTTCGGTACCGTTCAGATATGCGCAAGGCCGGAAGTCGGGGAAGCGCTCCTGGATGGTGGCCAGCACTTCGGTCGACTGGATGTCGTAGCGACCGAAGTCGGTTGTTGCGTACACCGTGTCGAGTTCCACCTTCTCGCCGCCCACGTAGTACTCGAGGTCGCCTCCGACCATGCCGACCCGGAACGTGATGAAGACCATCACGTTGACGATGTCGATGTGCCGCTGCGCCCAGTCCACGAGGTCGGGCACGTAGGGGAGAGTGTCCTCGTACACGGTCGAGTTGAATGAGCAAGAGAGGTCGCCCACACCGGCGATCATCTCGGCGTACTCGAGGCGGAGGTCGTTGTGCTCGACTTCGGACTTCTTCTTCCACCCGGGCCGGTTCTGCTTGCTGTCGATGTGCAGCGTGAGGCCCCACAGGCCGGCCTTCTTCAGCTCGCGGAGAAGCTCCGGCGTCAACGCCAGCCCGTTCGAGTTGAGGATCGGCTTGATCCCTCGCTCGGCGACATTGGCGACGATGTCCGCGATCTGAGGGTGGCACAGGGGATCTCCTCCGGCGATCGAGATCCCGTCCGCCGTGCGCAGGCGGGTGAACACGTCGAGCTCGTAGTCGATCTGGTCCAGTGTCTTGTGGCTCTTCGGGTCGTTCTCCCGGTAGCAGCCGAAACAGGCCAGGTTGCAGGCCGCCGTCGGTTCGAGCCACGAGATCGAATTGTCGGGAAGGCTCCAGGGCAGTCTGTACAGCTGCCGGTGGTCGAGTCGCGTCTGCATGCCTCCCCCACGGGGGTTGATGGACCGCCGTCTCGCGGTGCCCGGTGTGCGGGCCCGTCCACGGTTGACTGCCGGGATCCGCGGAATCTCGCCGCGCGCAGGTTCCGCTGGATGCCGTCGTGAGTCAGTCGATCGGAATGCCCAGCCCCAGCATGAACGACCAGGTACGGCTCTTCACGCTCACCTCGGCGGCGTCTTCCGAGTCGTT
>JAUVPT010000262.1 GCA_030598525.1 Gemmatimonadota bacterium | reverse complement strand
GGCCTCACGAGGCTGCGGTACGCTCCCGCCAGCTCGCCCGGTGTGGCGCCGCCGGTGGCCAGGACAGCGGCTACCGCGATGACGGCAGCGTGCCCGGGGCCGGCCGTGCCGAGGGCTCGGAGCCGCGGGCGCGCCAGGGCGATGCTGACCGACGTGGAGAGAACCACGCCGCAGACCACGATTCGACTCGCGTCGACGGCAACCGATGCGGCAGCTTGCGCCTCCACCGGGACGCCTACTTCAGGAACTCTGGGGGCTCTCTGCTTCCATGAGCCTGTCCGTGAACGTCGACCGCCTTCCTCAGGGCTTCTTCCAGCGTCGGGGCCATGGCTGCGTTTCCGCGAAAGACCACGCACACCTGTTTGAGCTGTGTGACCGGGTTCTGCCGCGAGCGGAGGAAGATCGGTTCCACGAACAGGACCTCCCGGTCGATCACCAGGGTGGTCGTGTGACCGCGAATGACATCCATGCCCTGCCGGTTCCACCAGTCGAACTGCCGGGAGATTTCGGGTGTCTGGTCGATGGCTGCGTCAGCCTGTTCCGGCCCGAGCGAGAAGTGCCCCTTGGGGACTTGGAGTACGGTGGTGCGCCCGTAATCGTCGCCGTCCATGTACATCACGGGGATCGCCCTCAGATTCAGGGCGTTCTCCGGCGTGAACACCATCGAGACGACGAACTGGGCGCGTCTTCCCGAAGCCCGTGGCAGAGGGCTCCCCGTTCGGGCCACCCAATGATAGGGCTCGATCGAGAACGTGATCGCCTTCCCCTCATCGAGCATGGGCCCCAGGACCTCGTCCGAGTCGTCCCACATGTCCTCCATGTTGAAGAAGGTCATGGGGTCCTTCATGTGGTAGATGTTGTAGATGTTGTCGAACCGGAGATGGAAGAGCTGCACCGGATACTGCAGGTGCTCCCGAACCTGCGGTGGGATTTCCTCTCGCGCGCGGAACAGTGTCGGATAGATTTGGGCCCATGTATCCAGGATCGGTTCGTCCGCGAACTTGTAGAACCGGAGCTCGCCCGAGTACGCGTCGACCGTGATCTTGACCGCGTCCCGCGCGTAGTTCATGTGTGTCCAATCTGTCGGGATAGGAGCCCTCTCGTCCGACTTGTCCCCGATCCAGTCGAGCCGGCTGTACGGGTAGCGGTCGGTCGTCGTGATTCCGTTGACGATCCACTTGATCCCGCCATCGATCGCAACCGCCCAGGGATCCGAATCGAGATACAGGAAGGGAGCGATCCGACGCACCCGGTCGAGGGGCATCCGGTAGTAGTGGACCCGCGTCTCATCGCCGATGAGTTTCGAGAACAGTATGTCGAGGAACTGCCGGCTCTGCCATCCGAACACGAGGCGCTTGAGCAGCGAGTTTATCGGCACCCCCGCGTTCACGTCTAAGGGGAGCACCATCTCCGCCCGCCCTTCCTCGGTTGGGAAGTCGAACTCCTTCATCCGGCGAACGTTGCTGTAGGCGAGCGAACCAGCCCCTTCCCCGTAGTAGACTCTCGGGTTGTCCAGGTCCAGCTCGGGCCGTTGCGTTCGACCGGGAATGTCCAACACGGCGTAAGTTGGCTCACCCTCCGACGTGACTCCTCCGACCGGCGTCAGCACCAGGCCGTGACCATGCGTGAACAGCATGAACTGCTGCCCCTACCAGGCGAGCCACGGCTTGGGCTCGATGAGCGGGATCTCCCGGACGGCGCTGGCGAACATGTGGATATCGCCGTCCAGCACATAGCGCACCGGGTCCAGGTCGAGGAAGTCGTAGTACGTCCGGAGCTTCTGCTGCTGCTTGAAGATCTCGAGCGACGGAGCGTAGACCGTTGCGTCTCCTCCCGTCAGGAGGACTCTCTCCGCGTGCTGCGGATCGATGAGCCGCTCCAGACGGCTTACGAACCCCGGCCACAGGGGAGCGTTGACCAGTGTCGGTGACGCCAGCAGGCTGTCCACGGCCTCTATCGGATCGCCGGTACCGTTCGGGATGAAGCGAACGGTCTCGATATCATCGAGATCATAGGCGGCTCGCGTGGCGTTGATATGCCGTTCGATATACTCGAGCTGAATGACGGGCTCGTTGGGAGACACGGCCACCGTCTCCCGTACCAGGATGCCCACGCGGAACGAGAAGTCGGCGGCCACGAGCGCGAAGACGGCGATGCCTGCCAACCGCACCCTTCGCCCCCAGCCGGCGGAAGCTGTTCCGCGCACGGCCCTTCGGTTCTGTACCAGGATGTAAGTGATCCCGAGTGCCGCACCGACGATCACGAACGCGGTCAGCGAGTAGTAGTTGACGGTGGAGAACAGGCCCGTCACGTCGACGTAGGTTGCGCCCGAGAACACCGCCGAACCCGAGTTGTCCCGAAGAAGTACGTCGTACCGGCTGAACCACACGGCCACGGCCGAGACGAGCGCGAAGATGAGGAACGCCACGAGCGTCAGGGGGGACGATGCGTGGCCGATCACGCGCCACAGCCCGCCGGTCCCGCTGGACCGTCCGTCGCGACGACCCATGTAGGCGTATACGATGGCGAACGCCAGACCCGCGCCGACGGCGGACAGGGCCCAGATGATTGTCGTCCACACCGACGGAAGGGTGAAGACGTAGAATCCGATGTCGCGCCCGAACACGGGATCCGTTTCGCCGAACCCCGTGCCTCTGAAGGTCAGGAGGTAGTCTCCATACCGCAGGCTGAGAAAATACCCGCCGAGCAGCCCCAGCATGAGGCCCGCGTGCAGGGCGAAGCGTCTGGCCCGGCGACTGACGGGATTCGTGAGCCCGGCCGCCGCGATTCCCGCGAACCCTACCAGGAAGGCCACGACGTACAGGACCGCGCCGGTCCGGACGTTCGTCCAGAAGATCTCCTCGAGGCCGACGCTCTGAAACAGCCAGTAGTCGGCCAGAAGGACGCTCACCCTGTCCAGGAGGAAGAAGCCGAGGACCACCCATGCCAGGGGGACCAGCCGCATCAGCAGTGCGCTCGCGTCGGACACGAGCGGCGGACCGATCCTCGGGACGTATCCCCCTGACCGGTCGGTCTGTGTGTCCGCGCGACGTTCCGGATTCTCATTCATGTTCGGTCTCCTCGCTCACGCCACCGGTCCGGTCGCGACCTCGGTGGTCCCCAGGGCCCAATGGGTCACGTCCCTCGCGGAAGCCCGCACCCGCCCGGACAACACAACGAGCGAGAACAGCACGAGCCCCGTGCCGTGCCGCATGATGCTCTCGAGGATGGCGATCGTGGCAGCCTCCGGGAGCCCCACTCCGCCCATATACAAGGCGGCGGCGAAGCCCCACTCCCATTGCCCGATGCCGCCTGGGGTCAGGGTGACCTGCCGGGCGATGTAGCCGGCGACCACTCCCATCTGGATGACCGCGAACGGGACGTTGAGGATGACGGTGTCGGTCGTGAACGCCTGGGAAATGAGGTACGGAGTGAAGTCGTCTATCAGGAAGGCGAAGAGCGAGAGCGCCGCCAGGACCACCAGAACCTTCGGGCTCTCGAACAGGCGGCGCAGCACCGCCTTGCGGTCCTCACGGGTCGCACGTCCCGGGACGAGGATGCCACCGATCTGGGCGGGCC
>JAUVPT010000116.1 GCA_030598525.1 Gemmatimonadota bacterium | reverse complement strand
GTTGAACAGGGCCGTGCGGGCCCCACCGACATGCAGATAGCCCGTCGGGCTCGGAGCAAAACGAACTCTAGGTATCGTCATTGTTTCAAATCGTTTGAGTACCCGTACCTACAGTACATAATAGATCAACCACCGCGATCCGGACGGCCGCCGACAGTGTCGAGGCGGGTCTGCGGTGACTTCCGCCCGTGGCGTCCGTCAGAACGGCGACTCATCTTGCAGAGCGACCGGTCTCGGCGCCACCCACCACCCGGAGTGGCAGGACGTACACAGCATCGAGCAGCGAAAGGACACGTCGGATGCCAATGCCGTCCGAAGTCTTCGTCCTCCCGTCCGTGCGCAGCCCTTTCACGAAGATGGATCGGGAACTCGGAGCGCTGGACGCCCTGCAAGTCTCGGTACCCGTGGTCCAGCAAGCAGTCGTGGGCCGCGGGGGACTCGGTCCGGGCGCCGAGGCGGGTGTCGATATCGTGGTATGGGGAGCGGTGATCCCCACCCTGGCCCTCAGCAACTGGGGCCGAGAAGTCTGGTTGGATGCCGGCCTGGATCCACACGTCGCAGCCGTCACGGTGATCCAGCAGTGTGGCACCAGCCTCGCCGGTGCGACGTACGCCGCGGGACAGGTCCTCTCGGGATCTGTACACCTGGCCCTGTGCGGAGGAGTCGACTCGATGTCGAGCGCCCAGATTGGGCTCAGTCTCGACTTGAGCCGTACGATCCGCCGGACAGCCGCCGCGAAGGGCGCGCGCGGAATCCTCGCTCAGCTCCGGCAAGTTCGGAGGAAAGGCCTCCGCCTTGCGATCCCGGCCGTCAAGGAGCGCACCACGGGCCTCTCGATGGGCCAGCATGCCGAAGTGACAGCGCGCCAGTGGGGCATCGGGCGAGAAAGCCAGGACGAGCTGGCCGCGGCCAGCCACCGCAACGCGCTGCGAGCCCGGGCCGACGGCTTCTACAGGCCGCTCCTCGTGACGCCGGGCACCTTCCCGGTCGACGCCGACGCCCTCCCGCGCTCTGATTCGACCATGGAGAGGCTGACCCGACTGAAGCCGGCCTTCGATCGCGAGAGCGGCACGCTTACGGCGGGCAATTCTTCGCCTCTGACGGACGGCGCGGCCAGCGTGTGGGTGGCCGATGCGGAGGGCCTTCGGCGACTACCGGACGACGCGCCGAGAGTTCGCCTCTTGGACTGGGAACAGGCTGGAGTGGACATCGACGCCGAGGGTCTCCTGATGGCTCCGGCTCTCGCGATTCCGAGGCTCCTGTCCCGACACGGCCTTGGCTATGCGGATATCCAGCTGTGGGAAATCCACGAGGCGTTCGCGGCGCAAGTCCTCAGCACCATCGCGGCCCTCGAGGAGCGGGAGTGGGTGCGTGACATGGCTGGCGTCGAGGCAGAGCTCGGGCGGTTTCCCCGCGAGCGGGTGAACCCCAACGGAGGCAGCATCGCCCTGGGCCACCCGTTCGGGGCGACCGGCGCCCGAATCCTGTCCCAGGCCGCGGCGGAACTGGCGGCCATGCCGCAGGGCAGCCAGGCGGTGGTCAGCATCTGCGCAGCCGGGGGGCTGGGACACGTCGCACTGCTGGAGGCCGTTTAGACGAAACCGGCAGACCTGCCCTCAACCGGCCTCGCCACCGTCCACGCAAGCCACACCAGGGATCCGAAGACCGCGGCGCCCAGCGCCACGTGCGTGGCGCGCATCCAGGCGGGCAGGGCCATCGACACCATTCCTGCCGCAATCAGGAGCTGAAGGACGACCAGGACGGTGGTCGTGATCGCCGCGCGCCGCGCGCCCTGGTCCGCGACCCGGCGTTTCTTCACGAACGACGGCAGGAACAGTGCCCACGCGAAGAGGGCGTAGGCGAGCAGACGGTGCCCCCAGTGGAGGTGCATCAACGGATTGTCGGCGGGCATCCAGCTTCCGCTGCACGCTGGGAATCCCTGGCAGGCGTGTCCCGCGTCGAGGTTGGCCACCAGGCCGCCGGCCAGCACGACCACGAATCCGTAGGCCGCCGTCCACAAGGCGGCCCCTGAAGCCGCGTCCGACACCTTGACGGATCGACCGGCCACGCTTGATCCGGCGGTCAGGGCCGCCCAGATCAGGAGGCCCATCAAGAGCATTGCGGTGCCCAGGTGGAGGATAACCGAAGCCGGCGGCAGCTCGAGCCACACGGTCACGGCGCCCAGCATGATCTGGATGACGACGAGGACGACGGCCACGACGCCGGCTCGCTTGAGCCGCGTCCACAGCGGATCACCAGTGCCCCACTTCCAGGCCGTGACCGCCACCGCCACTACCAGCAAGGCGACGATCGCCGCGATTACGCGATGCCCGAATTCGACGAACGTGGCAAACGACCAATCGGGGACCAGCTGTCCATTGCATAGCGGCCAATCGTCCCCGCACCCCAGCCCGCTTTCGCTGATACGGACGAAACCACCGAACGCGATCAGGAAAAACGTGGCTGCCACTGCGATCCACGTCAGGCGGCTCCAGGCCCACAAGCGATTCGAATCAGACACGATACGCCTCTCTTCGGCCGATATGCGATCGAGAACGGGCGGCAGGCCGAGATCGCCGGGATAGGCCTGTGGCCCGTATGGTGCGCACGGCGGGCGAGCGGTAGGTTCCGCTCGTCGATGGACGGGAAGATAGACGCCGGGGGCCAACGACGAAACCGGGAATCCAGTCATTCGATGATCACGCCCCAAGAGGGTAAATCCAGCTTCTCACTGTTCGCAGTCCGGCAACTGCTGCCCCGTCTCAGGCCGCACCGCAGAGCCCTGTCGGTGGCCGGGGTCGCCCTGGTCATCAGCGCCGCGCTCGGACTCGCCTTTCCGCTCATCGTCCGGCACCTGATGGACGCGGCATTCGAGGACCGCGACGCTAGCGCGCTCAACTCCATCGCCATTCTCCTGCTCGTCGTCTTCGCCGCGCAGGCCGTATTCAATTTCCTGCAGGTGTTCCTCCTGAGTGCGACGGCAGAGCGGGTGATCGCCGGCCTGAGAACCGAGCTCTTCGCTCATCTCCTCACGCTGTCTCCGGGCTTCTACGCCGAGCGCAGCTCCGGCGAGCTCACGAGCCGGCTGGCTTCTGACTGCTCCACTCTCCAGGTCGTGCTCAGCCACCAGCTGGCCGAGTTCCTGCGCCAGATCCTGTACCTGGTCGGCGCCCTTACTCTCCTGGCGATTCTGCACACCGATCTCATGGTCACGACGATCACCGTGGCCCCGATCGTCGTGCTCAGTGCCTACGCCTTCGGGAGTATCCTGCGGGCGAAGAGCACCCGCGTGCAGGACGAGCTGGCGGAGTCGAACGCGACTGCCGAGGAAGCGTTCACGCAGATCCCGATCGTTCAGAGCTTTACCCGTGAAGGATGGGAAGAAAAGCGATACGGAAACCGGATCGCGCGCGCGTTGAAGACAGCCGTCCAGCGTGCGCTGGTGCGCGGGCTCTTCTTCGGCATGATCACGTTTGTTGCCTTCGGCGGTATCGTCGTCGTGCTGTGGAAGGGGGGCCTGCTGGTTCTCGAGGGCCAGATCACGGCGGGCGAGCTCGTGTCCTTCCTGCTGTATGCCGTCTCCGTCGCCGCCGCCATCACGGCCCTGGCTTCCCTGTACAGCGGTTACCAGGAGGCCATGGGAGCCGCAAAACGCGTGTTCGACCTCCTCCACCTCGAACCCACCATCAAGGAGCCGCGGCATTCTGAGGCCCTGCCTCCGGCCAGCGACGCGGGTGGCCTGGTGTTCCGTGACGTCTGGTTCCGATATGGGCTGGACGAGCCATGGGTGCTGCGCAGGCTGGACCTCGACATCCGACCAGGCGAGATAGTCGCTCTCGTCGGGCCCAGCGGCGCAGGCAAATCCACACTGGCGGCACTGGTCCCGCGGTTCTGGGATCCGACGCAGGGCGTGATCACCCTTCGGGGAGCCGATTTGCGACGTATCCCCTTGATCGAGCTGCGAACCGCAGTGGGAATCGTACCCCAGGAGCCGTTGCTGTTTGCCGACACGATCTACGAGAACATCGCGTACGGCAGGCCGGAGGCGTCATCAGAGGAAGTCATGCAGGCCGCCCGCTTCGCGCACGCGCACGAGTTCATCCAGGGACTCGCCGGCGGGTACGAAGCCATGGTCGGGGAGCGCGGCATCCGGCTGTCCGGTGGACAGCGCCAGCGAATCGCCATCGCCCGGATCTTCCTGAAGGAACCCGAGATCCTGATCCTGGACGAGGCCACCAGCAGCCTGGATACCGAAAGCGAAGCGCTGGTCGAAGAGGCCCTGGAAACGGTAATGGAAGGGCGGACCACGCTGATCATTGCGCACCGGCTCAAGACCGTGCAACGAGCGGATCGTGTTCTCGTAATCGACGATGGCCGGATACTGGAGCAGGGTACGCATTCCGAGCTGGTCGCCGAGGGAGGCATGTACGCCCGCCTGTATCGCGGCCAGCTCCTGGAACCGCAAGCCGATCCGGCCGACTGAAGGTCCCTGGAGGCTCTCCGACGGTCTACCCCGCCGGCGGCGGCTCCGGCTCGCGCACCACGAGCGCACCGATATCCCGTAGCAGCGTGCGCGCCGTCTGTGGCCCCAGGTACTGCTTCCGGATGATCCCTTCCCCGTCAATCAGGAGAGTGAAGGGATAGCCGGCGGCACCGAACCGCCCGACTGCCGTGTCGTAGTCGGATAGCCATAGCGGGTAGTTGATTCCGCGGTCGCGGCCGAAGCGCAGCACGGCTTCCGCACTACCCGAGCCCACGGCTGGCCCTACGATCGTGCCGCCGAGTTCGACGAGGACTTTCTGGACCTCGATCAGGTGTGGGATCTCGACGAGACACGGTGGACACCAGGTGCCCCAGAAGTTCAGCAAGACGATGCTTCCAGCGTAGTCGGCGAGACGTGCGATGCCCCCTTCGGCCGTCCGGAACTCGACATCCGGTGCCGGGATTTCCAGCCAGACCGGCGGGGGGTCAAGGCCCTCGGTCCATGCCCCCTCGGAATTGGCTCCGACGTCCTGGAGACCCGAACCGACGCGGTACCCCAGCCCCACGGCGATGATGATGAGCGCTGCGGAGGCTCCGAGGAACGCGAACCGCCTGCTCACGCTGTGCGGCGGAAGGGGTAGTAGCGTGAGGCGAACGTGCACCCGGCCAGATGGTGGATCCGGGCCGCCGCGCAGGCAGCCTCCCGCGTGGCTGGTGGTGCCTGGTACCTGAGACGGGCCTCCCGGATGAGTCCCACCGCACGGCCGAACGCCACCGCCGGCACCTTGGTGACCGCCATCTCTTCCATCGCCTTCTCGAGGTGCCTGCGATCGCCGGTCACGAAAGTCAGGAACGCGCCGGGCGTGAGGTCACGAATATTGGTAGCCGTCAGGCCCGGGTTTCTGGCGCGCAGGTCTGAAGTGAACTCGGAATACCGCCATAGCAGATCCAGGCAGAGGTCCATCTCTTCCTCGTTCTGCACGTCATCCAGGTCCAGCTCCATCCGCAGCGGTTCGGCGTCAACGGAATCCGGCGGGGGAACACGGCCTTCGAGCGCGCTCAGCACTCGATCCATTTCGGGCGATCCGTGACGGAACTCGACGCGCAGTCCGTCGCGCGCGGCCTGATCGGCATCGGGCACCCACCGATAATGCCAGCGGGCCCCTTCCATTTCATTCCTGACCGCTGCGATACAACTGAGGAAGCCGGCTCCATCTAGCGCCGGAAGTCCTCGGCTGCCGCGTATCCGTACGACTGTCCAATCGCGTGGCATGATCCCTCGGGGCGCGTTGTGGCCGGCCGATTCCGACCGGGGTCGTCAACCTCTCACGTAAGATCGCGTGGGTCTGCGCGGGCGGCAACGGTATCGGGTTCTTGTGCGTGTGCCGGCTACCGCGCCATACTC
>JAUVPT010000245.1 GCA_030598525.1 Gemmatimonadota bacterium | reverse complement strand
CAGGCCGGTCGGATCAGGGGCGTATTCGACGGCGGTTGGCGCTACTCGCTGTCGCTCGGGCTCGAGCTGTATCAGAACGACTCGCTCATGGCGAGCAGTGTCCGGCGCACGGATTTCCTGTTCAGCGGACAGGTGGCCGACACGACGCGTGATGGATTCCCGCTGCAGACCATGGTGAGCGTTCCGCCTGGGGAGTACGACTGCCGGCTCGTGGTCAAGGACCTGAACTGGCCGGACGACCGCTCCGTGAACGCGATCCGAGGGAAGCTGACGATCCCGGCATTCGACGTGAACCGGCCGGTGGTCAGCTCCATTGCTGTGGCGGCAGACTCGAACGGTACGTGGAAGCCCGCCGTGGGCGTCGAGCTACAGCTCAACGCCGCCTCCATCGTCGAGAAGGCAGCGCGCCCGTTCATCTACTTCGAGGTCTACGGCCTCACACCCGGAGCGAGCTACAGGGCCGAGATCAAGCTGGCCTCCACGTGGGTCTCGCGGGGCAGAGGAGAGACGTTCCGCGGCCCATACGAGCCGTTCCAGATGCAGTACCGCGGTTCCGTTCCCGCGGACCCCACGGTACCCGTTCGCGCCGTCATGCGGCTGGATACGCGGGACGCAGAGCCTGGCCCGTACGAGGTGCGGATCCGCATCACGGACATGGAGACCGGAGCGCGGAGCGACGTGCGCACGGCGACACTGAAGATTCGGGAGCGGACGAGCCGGGCCTCACCGATCACCGAGATCGAGGTCAGGAGCGAGGGAGGTTCGGAGGGAGGGTGAGGATGAACCGAGTACTGTCGTTGTCGACTCGAGGAACGGTCATTGCCGGCCTGGCGACGGTTTTGGCGACCGCGGGCTTCGTGGCGGAGGCCACGGCGCAGACCATGCCCGCCCCCGTCTACTACGAGCTCACCAACAACGGCTACGAAAAGCTGGCGAATCGCATCTCCAAGAAGCTGGAGTTCCGGTCCGATCCTGATGATGACGATGTACAGTCCCTGCTGGACCGGTGGGAGCGGGAGGAAGGTGGCCCGAACAGTGGCTGGGACTACATCACCGTCGCGAGGCTGTGGCTACGTGCAGGAAGAGCCGCTGAGGCGGAAATGGCGCTCCTGGAGGCGGAGGAGTCGGGCGAAGTAGCGGCGCCAATCCTCCTTCTCGACCAGGCGCGGGTCGCCTTCATGAGCGGGCAGCTGGATCTCGCCGCCGAGGCATACTGGAAGGGCTGCTCCGACGCCGGCGAAACCGCGTACCGTGAGTACTGGCTCGACATCGAGTCCCTGGCGACCCCGGAGGAGATGGGCGACTGGGATCGCTTCCGGCGACTGCCGATCACGCAGACCAACCTGTGTCGCCATCTGAGAGTCTTCTGGAACGAGCGTGCGCTGGCCTCAGCGATGGAAGTGAGCCAGCGGATGTCCGTGCACTACGCGCGTACCCGATTCGCTTTCGACAACTACCGACGCAGGGGTGGGAAGAAGGGGCCGACGTTCTCCAACCGACTCGGGCGGCCGACGAACTCGGCGTTCGACGACCGAGGCCTCATCTACGTGCGGATGGGAACGCCGGACCGTACGGCGACGTTCGGCGGAAATCCGTCCATCGGCCAGCAGGCAGTGAGCGCGGAGTGCTATCAGCCTAACGAGAGCTGGGCCTATGACTATCCAGGCGAAACGCGGGTGTTTCACTTTTCGACCATGTCGGGAGTTGACGACTATTGGTTGATCGAGAACCTAGGGCTCGTCTACCGGTGCGGGGATCCGATGGCCTCGCTGGGCGCGTCAATCGGCGCACGGATCACGGGTGTTCTGTCACCCGTCAACGAGAATCGCTTCGTCGTGCTCGGCGCCGCCGCCGCCCTGGTTCTCCAGGACCTGTATCGCTCGCGTCAGGGGGTAGATCCCCGGTACTCGCGGATCGCGCAGCAGATGGACAATCGGGCCAGTCAGGGACCTGTCAACTCAACTACCACGATCTCGACCGGTTCGGAGGCGCTGGACGGGCAGCGGATCTTGCACCAGGAGCGCGAGTGGACGAGGACCGACGGGAGTTTTGCGGTCGATTCCGTTCCCGACAAGCCCTCCGTCGCTACCGACACGAGACTCCTTGTGGAGGAGCTGCAGTTCAGGAGTCCCCGGGAGGGGCTGAATCGGGTGTGGATCAACGCGGTGGTTGAGGCCGAGAAGCTCACCCCCACCGAGACCATCGATGGCCAGTTCTGGTACCGCGTGGAGGCCCTGTGGGTTCTGGTTGACGAGGATGGCGAGTCCGTTACGTACAATTCGGCCTTCGAGACGACTGTGCCACGCAGGCTGGGCCGTGACGAGAGCTTGCCCGTCCGACTGGCCGCCGATCTATCGCCGGGACAGTTCCGGTACTCACTCCTCGTGCGGGACACACAGACTCCGGCCGGACAGCGACTGCGATCGGGCAACTATCGGCGCGCAGACCTGAGCGTACGACAGCTGAGTGCGGGGGCGCCAGCGCTGTCGGACGTGGCGGTCGCCCCGGATTCGGGTGGCGCGTGGTCGCCAGACGGTGAAATCCGACTCCGGCCGAGCCCGGCCCATCTCACCGGCGCTGACGGCGTTGCCTTCGTTTACTACGAGGTCTACAACCTGACGCCCGGGGGACGGTACACGACGCGGCTCCGCCTCGAGCCGAAGGACGATGATGCGGGCGATCCATTCGAGCTCTCGTTCCCGAGCGACGGAACGACCGGTCTCGGCCGAATGTCCAGGCGGCTCCTTCGCCTGGACCTCCGCGACACCGACCCGGGCGTGTACTTACTGAAGGTCACGATCACCGACGAGGAGACAGGTGCCTCGACGCTGCCGTACTACACGCCAATAACCGTCAACCGGTCGGATCCCTGACTGGAGAGCGGCTGTGATGCAGGGAATCGTGCCCCGGTTCCCGCCTTTGCGCAGGGCCGGAGCGGCGACGGCGTTCGCCGCTCTCCTTCTGCTGTGCGCGCCTCCGCCATCTCTCTCCCAATCCATGCCGGGGCAGGTGTATCACGATCTTCTCTCGCAGGGCCATGACCGGCTTGCTCGGGATCTGACCCGACTCCTGGATCTCCGATCGCGTCCCGAGCGCGACGGCATCGAGGACTTTCTCGAACGGTGGGAAGACGAGGCGGACGGTCCCGAGTCCGGCTACGACTGGCTTGCCGTAGCACGGATGTGGCTGCGAGCAGGCGAGGCGAATCGGGCGGAGTCCGCTCTTCGCCGCATCGAAGGCCGGGTGCCCGAGGCTGTTTACCGCCTCGACCGCGCACGGATCGCGTTCCTCAAGGAAGAAGTGGACGGCGCCTCCGACTACTGGAGGGCGTGCGAGATCGCCGGCGAGACGGCGGCCACCGAGGCGTGGCTAGACGTAGAGGTACTGGCCACGCCGGACGAGCTCGAAACGTGGAATCGCCTCAGGACCCTTCCTGCCGCCGACCGGAACGCCTGTGCATTCTTCCGACGCTTGTGGAACCGTCGGGCAGCCGCATCTGGTATGGCCGTGGACGAGCGGATCCTGGCGCACTACACGCGGACCCGGTACGCGCTCGAGCACTACAGGCGAAGGGGTCGCGTGAGGCCTCGGTTCTCCGTTCGGCTCGGCCGGCCGGCCGACTCGGTGTACGACGACCGGGGACTGCTGTACGTGCGAATGGGGGCGCCCGATGATGTGGCTACCCACGCAGGCGATGTCTGCATCGAGCCCAACGTGTCGTGGGCATACGAGCGTCCCGGCGGATTCAGGAT